>CAYWXJ010000230.1:0-1575 GCA_964462405.1 uncultured Eubacterium sp. | reverse complement strand
TAATCACTGCCCGGATTTGCCTTTAACCAGTCTCTTGCGAACTGCTTGTCAAAGGACGGCTGAGATTTCCCTGCTTCATATCCCTCTGACGGCCAAAAACGGGAGCTGTCCGGTGTGAGCATCTCATCACCGAGTACAACGTTTCCTTCCTCATCCAAACCAAACTCAAACTTGGTATCTGCAATGATGATTCCCCTGCTCTGTGCATATTCGGCACATTTTTTGTATAATGCAATGGTGCAGTCTTTGATCTTCTCTGCATATTCGGCACCTTTGCCCGGATAAATCTTCTCTAAAATATTTACACTTTCTTCAAATGTAATGTGCTCATCATGTAACCCAATCTCTGCTTTTGTAGTCGGTGTATAAATCGGTTCCGGCAGCTTGTCTGATTCCTGTAAGCCTTCCGGCAGCCTGATTCCGCACACTGTTTTGTTTTCCTGATAGCTTTCCCAGCCGCTTCCTGTGATGTATCCACGCACAATACATTCGATCGGAAGCATATTCAGCTTCTGACATTTCATACTGTTTCCATCAAAACGCTCCGTCCGGAAAAATTCCGGCATATCCTTTACGTCTACGGAAAGCATATGATTTGGTACAATGTCTTTTGTAAAATCAAACCAAAACTTTGACATCTGCGTTAAAATTGCACCTTTTTTGGTAATGGTGTTCTTCAAAATATGGTCAAACGCCGATATTCTGTCCGTTGCTACGATAATCATGCTGTCGCCTGCATCGTACACCTCACGTACTTTTCCTTCTTTTACTGGTTTAAATTCCTGATTGCTCATCTGTTCCTCCATCCTATGATTATGAAAACATAATAAACTTCATTCTTGCGGTGCCGCCTGAATGCTAATGAACATATAACATTCTCTCAGCTATCCGCGTAAATTATAATACAGTGGCTTTTACAAAGTCAATGTATTTACGGAAACTTTTCCATTCCGCTTGACGGAGAAGAAAAATTGGTTATAATTGACAGTGCAGGGTTATAGGAGGGAAGTACTATGGTAGAAAAAAGGAAGAGTCTGCGTGTTCCAATCACGCTGCATTTAAGCATTTCAGATCTGTATAAGGATGACCCGGTAGTGTCGGGTATTCATGGTTTAGATTCCCCTATCCGGCTTGTAGATATATCATTAGACGGTGTTGCATTTATTTCGGAATGTGTTCTGCCCACCGGATATTTTTTCAATGCATCCTTTCAATCGGACGACCTTTCAAAGGATGTGTTCACAGTTGTAAAAATCATCCACAGCCGGGCGGTTGACCACAGCCACTACCAGTATGGCTGTGAATTTTCCAGCAGACCGGAAAATATTGAAGAACTGATAGAACGTGCATTATTTAAATAAATTTCACTGCTATACACAGGCATACTACTCCGATACCCGTTAGAAACGTGCACCTTGCGGCGCACTGCAAAAAAAGATACCAGACCATATAGGTCCGGTATCTTTTTTAAGTACAACTATTATTTTGTAATTTTGATCTTAACAGTTGCTTTCTTATTCGTACCATCTGTTGATTTTGCTGTGATGGTCACTGTCTTGCCTTTACCGGCTTTCT
>CAYWXJ010000229.1:0-1606 GCA_964462405.1 uncultured Eubacterium sp. | reverse complement strand
TACCGGTCTGGAAGGAAAGTATGTTCCAATCGCAGAAACCGTAAGAGGCTTCCGTGAAATCTTAGACGGCAAGTTAGATGATGTACCGGAAAGTTATTTCTTAAATGCAGGAACCATTGATGAAGTACGTGCCCGTATGCAGTAAGGGGTGATGGTATGGCAGAGAAGGAAAAAATGTTTCAGGTAAAGATTATTACGCCAGACCGGATTTTTTATACCGGTGAGGTCGAGATGATAGAGTTTATGACCTCTTCCGGTCAGATTGGTGTGTATAAAAACCACATTCCGCTGACCACCGTATTAGCACCGGGAGCTGTCATGCTTCATGAGGCAGACGGGGAAAAGGTAGCGGCAGTACACTCCGGCTTTGCAGAAATTCTGCCGGAACAGGTTACGCTCTTAGCGGAGATTGCCGAGTGGCCGGAAGAAATTGATGGAAGCCGTGCCGAGGCTGCAAAACAAAGAGCTGAGGAACGCCTGCAGGCGAAGACATCAAATGTGGATATTGCAAGAGCAGAGCTTTCCCTGCGCAGGGCATTGACACGAATTAATGTAAAAGAGATGAAATAGAAAAAACTCCCGAAGCTGTCAGGAATGATGGCGGTCGGGAGTTTTGGTTTATAGTCATATGAATTTCTGTATTGTGATCCATAATTACAATAATATAAATGGGCTTCATATCATGGTCATCTCTGAATACGAATGTATCTACCTGTTTTGCATTGAAATGCAAAGAGTGAATGTAAGCTGATTGTAAATTAAGGAAAAGAAAAAAGCATCAAAATTGTGTTATAATCGGAATAGCGATTATGAAATCTCTTGAAAGGAGAAAAACATGCACTACAAGCACACAATCCCGGCGGTTTTTCACAGCCGCCCTAACCGTTTCATCGCCATGGTCTGGATAGACGGTCATATTGAAAAAACCCATGTTAAGAACACCGGACGCTGTCGTGAGCTGCTGTTGCCCGGTGCGAAGGTCATATTAGAAGTATCTGACAATCCGAACCGGAAAACAAAGTACGATTTGATTTCCGTATACAAAGAGAATTTAGGCTGGGTCAACATTGACAGTCAGGCACCAAATAAAGTAACGGCGGAATGGCTGGCACAGCAGGATTATACTTACATTAAGCCGGAATACAGATATGGAAATTCCAGAATCGATTTCTATATGGAAAAAGAAGAAGAAAAGTACTTAATGGAAGTTAAGGGCTGTACATTAGAAATAGATGGTATCGGTTATTTTCCGGATGCACCGACCGAACGGGGAGTAAAGCATCTGCATGAGCTGGCAGAAGCGGCAAAAGCAGGCTATCACTGCATGGCAGCCTTTGTCATTCAAATGGAAGGTATCCATGAAGTCCGCCCGAACACAGCAACGCACCCGGAATTTGCCGCCGCATTTAAGGCAGCAGGAGCAGCAGGTGTAGAGGTGCTTTTTTTATGCTGTAAAGTGACGGAAGATACCCTGAAAGTTGAAAATTGTATTTCTAGTTCACTCTGCCGTGCAGTATCGGAGCCGTAAAAATAAGCACTTTACACTCTAAATGTGTAACAGTTCAGCCTTTCGGCTTCACTGTTACTGAATCCGTCCATTTAAAGT
>CAYWXJ010000228.1:0-1621 GCA_964462405.1 uncultured Eubacterium sp. | reverse complement strand
AATAAAAAAACAGTATAATGTAGTAAGCATAAATATTTTGAAATAAGCCGTAACCGATAGCGAAAACGGAATGATAAAAACAAGGATGGTGCTTTTATGAAGCTTGGTATGGTAGGTTTGCCGAATGTTGGCAAGAGTACGCTTTTTAATGCGCTGACAAATGCCGGCGCCGAATCTGCAAATTACCCCTTTTGCACAATTGAAAAGAACGTTGGCATAGTTTCTGTGCCTGATAAACGTCTCGATAAACTGGCGGAGATGTATAATCCGGAGAAGTTTACTCCTGCAACGCTTGAATTTGTTGATATTGCAGGGCTTGTAAAAGGCGCGTCTAAGGGCGAAGGGCTGGGCAATAAGTTTCTGGCGGATATTCGTGAAGTAGACGCTATCGTTCATGTTGTGCGCTGCTTTGAGGATATAAATATTATTCATGTCGATGGCAGTATAAATCCTGAAAGAGATATAGAAACTATCAATTTAGAGCTTATATTTTCGGATATTGACGTTGTTTCCAGAAGAATCGACCGTACAAAAAAAGCGTTAAAGGGCGATAAAAAATTACAGGGACAGCTTGATTTCCTTGAACGGCTTAAGGAACACCTTGAAGACGGAAAATCCGCAAGAGGCTTTGATTTTACAGATGAAGAACGTCTATGGTTAAAGGAAACTCCGCTGCTTTCAGCTAAACCCGTTATATATGCGGCAAACATGAGCGAAGCGGACTTTACAGACGGTATAGAATCAAATCCGCATTATAGGACAGTGTGCAGTATAGCAGCAGAAGAGAAATCCGCGGTTCTGCCTATTTGTGCAAAGATTGAAGCTGAAATATCCGATATGGATGCTGAAGATAAGGCAATGTTTCTTGAGGAGCTGAATCTTGAAGAATCGGGTCTTAACAGAATTATACGTGAAGGTTACAGTTTGCTTGGACTGATTTCATATTTGACGGCAGGTGCGCCGGAGGTAAGAGCCTGGACTATTACTCGGGGTACGAAAGCTCCTCAGGCTGCCGGAAAAATTCATACGGATTTTGAAAAGGGATTTATCCGTGCAGAGGTTGTATCGTTCGACGATCTCATGGCATGCGGATCTATGGCTGCCGCAAAGGAAAAGGGGCTTGTACGTCTTGAGGGCAAAGAATACGTTATGCAGGACGGAGATATTGTTCTTTTCAGATTCAACGTGTAAATGTAAATCTTACGGCGTATGCAGAGTATTCTTCATACGCCGTTTTCGCATAATTTTTTATGATGTTATGTCCTCTATCAGAGCGCGCAGTTCTTCTTCCGATTCAGCAGATATTCCATCTTCAAGCAGCTTTCTGTCATGTTCCGTAAGAAGGTACAAAGGCATTTCTATTTCTCTGTATGGAGTTTCGCTGTCACCTCTGAAAAGACCCAGCTTGCCGTTCCATATGCGAAGAATAAAGCTTATTTCGGTCTGAACTTCTGAGGCTTCAGTTGTTTCTTTAATTTCAGAGTTTGGATGAGTAATTGCAGCTGCCGCAGAACCGAAAACTATTACCACAGAGATTACAAATGCCGTAAGAACCATAAGCCATATGCGTTTTCCTGTCATTTAATTATCCTCCTTTTAAAATAAGTAACATAATCAGTAT
>CAYWXJ010000227.1:0-1633 GCA_964462405.1 uncultured Eubacterium sp. | reverse complement strand
GATACTAATATCTTTGGAGCCGGAACATTGCGGTCTGTGATGGATTTGATTTCCGAAAACAAAATCGGAATATTCAGTGCCACACCATTACCGATAATACTTGTAGTATGACTGTAAAACACACCGGACGGCAGTGTATGAAGCGCAAATTTACCATAGTCGTTTACGATGGTATGCCCTGCATTCGCACCGCCCTGGAAACGTACAATAATGTCTGCTTCCTTTGCCAGCATATCGGTTATTTTACCCTTTCCTTCATCTCCCCAGTTTGCACCTACTACTGCTTTTACCATTCTTCATTTCCTCCTTAAAAAAAGCGGCTGTGTAAAAACACAGCCGCAATCTATCGTTCTTACTTTTTGATTATACACGAAGGTATTGCATAAGTAAAATCAATGTTTCTTATATGACGTATAATTTAAGATTATATCCTATTGTGAAGCAGCCGTTCTAATAAACGTTCCGACGCTTTCGTTCCCGGAATTTTTTCATCATAGACAATGCAAAACTCTCTCGGCGGTATCTCAGACTCAAATTCTAACTCGAACAATTCTCCGCTTTCTAACTGCTCTTTTGCAAAATCTCTTACAACAGAAGCGATTCCAAGGCTTCTTACTGCAAATTGTATCAGCATATTGCTGGTAGCAAGCTCAAATTCCGGCTGCAGTCTGACATCATACCCTTGCAGAAATTCTTCCACATACTTCTTCGTAGAAGTATTTCCTTCTAAGCACATCACCGGAAGCTGCTCTAATTCTTTGTAAGAAAGTTTGCGGTCTTTTAAATGCCTGAATTTCCGCCCTGCCACAAACACATCCTGTATCTTACGCACCGGGAGAATCGAAAGATTTGACTTTGCTATCACTGGCGTACTTACCACACCAAAATCGATCTTACCGTCCTGTAAATGCCGAAGGGTCTCCGGCGTAGGCGCATTCGTCACGGTTACCTTTATCTTAGGATACGCCTCATGAAATTCTTCTAAATAGGACAGAAGATAGAATTGCAGCGTCATATCACTTGCCCCGATACGGATTTCACCGCTTTCTAAATTCAGCATTTCCCTGTATTTTTTCTCACCTAAGAGAATTGTCTCATATCCCCGCTTTACATAAGAATACAGCACTTCACCTTCCGTCGTCAGGCGAACCCCTTTGGAAGTGCGTACAAAAAGCTGGCTTTCTAAGGCATTCTCTAAATTCTTCACCGCCTGACTGACTGCAGGCTGGGATATGGAAAGCTCCTCCGCCGCTAATGTAATGCTTCTGTGTTTTCCAACATAATAAAATATCCGGTAATACTCTAAATTAATATCCATATGGCTCACTACATCAGTTCCGGAATCTTCTTAGAGCAGGCAACTGCTAAGGCTCCAGGTCCAATATGGCAGGATACGCTTAAGGATAAAGGACATAAAACAATCTCACAGCCCGGAAATGCTTCCTGTACCTCTGTCTTAAAATCTTCCGCTGCTTTTAAGTCATAAGTATATGCTATCTCAAGATGCATATTTTTCCCCTCTGCATCACAGAACCGATTGGCAAAATCATTTTTCATAGCCTCAATCATAATGGATTTTGCCTGCTTTACCGTCCTTGCCTTGGCAAATGCATCTAATTTTTCTCCTTGAATC
>CAYWXJ010000226.1:0-1827 GCA_964462405.1 uncultured Eubacterium sp. | reverse complement strand
GTTTGGAGGAGCGCCGAACAGCCATACCTGTCCGGTCTGTACAGGTATGCCCGGCTCTCTTCCGGTTTTAAATAAACAGGTGGTAGAGTATGCCATGGCAGTCGGACTTGCGGCTGGCTGTGAGATAACAAAGGACTGTAAGTTTGACCGGAAGAATTATTTCTATCCGGACAATCCGCAGAACTATCAGATTTCCCAGTTATATCTGCCGATTTGCAGAAATGGAAAAATAGAGATCGAAACAGAAGCGGGCGAAAAGAAATTTATCGGAATCCATGAAATACACATGGAGGAGGATGCCGGAAAGCTGGTGCATGATGAATGGGAAGAGTGTTCCATTGTAGATTTCAACCGTTCCGGTGTGCCGTTGATTGAGATTGTATCAGAGCCGGATATGCGTTCCGCAGAGGAAGTGATTGCATATCTGGATAAATTAAGACTGATCGTACAGTACTTAGGAGCATCTGACTGTAAGCTGCAGGAAGGCTCCATGCGCGCCGACGTGAACCTTTCCGTTCGGGAAGTGGGAGCTGCAGAGTTTGGAACCCGTACCGAAATGAAAAACTTAAACTCCTTTAAAGCGATTGCAAGGGCGATTGAAAATGAAAAAAACCGTCAGATCGATTTATTGGAAGCAGGAGAGAAGGTCATTCAGGAAACAAGACGCTGGGACGATACGAAGGAATATTCCTATGCAATGCGTTCCAAGGAAGATGCCCAGGATTACCGTTATTTTCCGGACCCGGACCTTGTTCCGGTGCATATCAGCGACGAATGGATTGCTGAAGTAAAGGCAAAACAGCCGGAACTTCGCACAGAGAAGTTAGAGCGTTATCAGACGGAATACGGACTGCCTAAGTACGATGCCGAGATTTTGACCGGAACCAAGAAATTGGCAGATTTATTTGAAGCAACCACAGAAATCTTAAAGAAGCCGAAAAAAGTCTCCAACTGGATTATGGGCGAGACTATGCGCCTGTTAAAAGAAAAGGGCATGGAGCCGGAAGAAATCAGCTTTTCACCGATAAATCTGGCAAAACTAATCGAGCTGGTAGATGCAGGCACCATCAACGGTTCCGTAGCAAAGGAAGTATTTGAGGTTATCTTTGAACAGGACATTGACCCGGATAAATATGTAGAAGAAAAAGGCTTAAAGACTGTAAACGATGAAGGCGCACTGCGCAGCACCATTGAACAGATCGTAAATGACAATCCAAAATCCGTAGAGGATTACCACAATGGAAAAGAAAAAGCCATGGGATTCTTAGTAGGTCAGACCATGCGAGCCATGAAAGGCAAAGCAAATCCCGCAATGGTAAACGAGATCCTAAAAGAAATCTTATCAAAATAAAATGAATGAAAAAAACCATAACACCGCATTAAAAAGCCGGGTTATGGTTTTTTATTTATATTCTCAAATTCTAAAAGTTATATGAAATAGTAAGAATTTGCATTGAGATTCTTTTAATGATGACTTATACTTTTATCAAAGAAAAAGCTACATAGCACAAGGAGATTATTATGTCTGAACAGGATTTTTATGAAGTAGAACCAACGCAGGATAAGACAGATACCCCCGTATCCGAAGAGTCTTCAGACAGCGGAGATAAGGAAGAATATGAACAGATCTGTTATATCTGCCACCGGCCGGAGCATATCGCAGGGAAGATGATACGGATTCCGGGCAATATCTGTATTTGCCAGGATTGTATGCAGAAAACCTTTGACACCATGAATTATTCCGGTCTTTCCATGGACGATATGGCGAACATGGGCAAGATGCCGAATATCAGCATGATTAATCTTGCTGATTTACAGGGATTTGCA
>CAYWXJ010000225.1:0-1895 GCA_964462405.1 uncultured Eubacterium sp. | reverse complement strand
ACTTTAAATGGACGGATTCAGTAACAGTGAAGCCGAAAGGCTGAACTGTTACGATAATACAAAAGGATAGAACTGTAGTCTTGATTTCTGAAAAGACTTATAGTATATTTCTAATAGGTGTGCAGAAGGTAGCATACGAGGAGGAAAAAGAATGCAGGATCGTATTAAAGTAGCTGTAGATGCAATGGGTGGTGATCATGCACCGGAGGAAATTGTCAAAGGTGCAGTCGATGCAGTAAATACAAGAACAGATATACAGGTCTTTCTTGTGGGGCAGCAGGATGTGGTAGAAGAGGAGCTGAAAAAGCACTCTTATCCTACGGAGCAGATTACAGTAGTTCATGCGGAGGAAGTCATTGAAACAGCCGAACCGCCGGTAATGGCAATTCGGAAGAAAAAGCAGTCATCCATCGTTGTCGGCATGAATATGGTGAAGCGGAAAGAAGCAGATGCATTTGTTTCGGCTGGCAGTTCAGGAGCCATATTAGTGGGCGGACAGGTAATTGTCGGAAGAATCAAGGGTGTGGAACGACCGCCGTTAGCACCGTTAATTCCTACGGAAAAAGGCGTATCGCTTTTGATCGACTGTGGTGCGAATGTAGATGCAAGACCATCCCATTTAGTACAGTTTGCTAAGATGGGTTCTATTTATATGGAACATGTAGTAGGAATCAAGAATCCGAAAGTTGCGATTGTCAATATCGGAGCGGAAGAGGAAAAAGGAAATGCCTTAGTAAAAGAAACATTTCCTTTGTTAAAGGAATGCAAAGACATTCATTTTGTGGGAAGTATTGAAGCGAGGGAGATTCCGCATGGGGAAGCGGATGTTATTGTCTGTGAGGCATTTACCGGAAATGTTATTTTAAAATTATATGAAGGTGTCGGCAGTACATTTCTCAGCTTGGTGAAGAAGGGCTTAATGAGCAGCCTTCGCAGTAAAATCGGAGCACTTTTCATTAAACCGGCATTGAAAGAGACGATGAAATCATTTGATGCATCTGCCTATGGGGGAGCACCACTGTTAGGATTGAACGGTCTGGTAGTCAAGACCCACGGAAGCTCGAAAGCGAGCGAAGTGAAGAACTCAATTATCCAGTGTGTCACCTTTAAAGAGCAGGATATAAATGGAAAAATAAAAAAGAACATCAAAGACTCTACCGATGGGGAGGAGTAGAAAGGAAGAATCTTATGGAATTTGAAAAGCTAAAACAGATTATCGCAGAGGTATTAAATGTAGATGCAGATGAAATTGCAATGGAAACAACCTTTGTAGATGACCTTGGCGCAGACTCTCTGGATATTTTCCAGATTATTATGGGTATTGAAGAGGAATTTGATATTGAAATTCAGAATGAAGAAGCCGAGAAGATTGTAACAGTTGCAGATGCGGTAGAACAGATCAAGAATGCTTTAAACTAACAAAATTCATATTTTAAGAATAGATAAAGCCCTTGAAATGGGGCTTTTTCTATTCGGATAAACAGGAGAATAAAATGAGAAAACAGAAAGAATTTGAAAAACTCATCGGATATGAGTTCAAAGATGAAAAGCTTTTGCAGCAGGCATTGACCCATAGCTCTTATGCCAATGAGAAGCACATGAAAAAGCACTCTGATAATGAGCGCCTGGAGTTTTTAGGAGATGCGGTCTTAGAGGTCATCTCCAGTGAATTTCTATTTACGCATTATCCCCAGTTGTCCGAAGGGGACTTAACCAAGCTTCGTGCCAGTTTAGTGTGTGAGCCTACTTTAGCCGCCTGTACCAGGCAGATACAGTTAGGTGAGTTTATCCGCTTAGGAAAAGGCGAAGATATGACCGGGGGACGGAAGCGGAAGTCTGTTTTATCCGATGCCTTAGAAGCAGTCATCGGGGCAGTCTATCTGGATGGTGGTTTT
>CAYWXJ010000224.1:0-1895 GCA_964462405.1 uncultured Eubacterium sp. | reverse complement strand
TTACCTATGACTGCCCGCAGTTAGAGCCGATTTTAGCCCCCACCTACGGCTGTATCGTCTACCAGGAGCAGGTTATGCAGATCGTAAGGGATTTAGCGGGCTATACCTGGGGACGAAGCGATTTGGTACGCCGTGCCATGTCAAAAAAGAAGCAGTCTGTCATGGAACAGGAGCGGAAGAATTTCGTCTATGGAAATCCGGATGAAAATGTACCGGGCTGTGTTGCAAATGGAATTGACGAAAAGATTGCCAATAAAATCTATGATGAGATGATAGATTTTGCAAAATATGCTTTCAATAAATCCCATGCGGCGGCCTATGCGGTAGTATCCTATCAGACGGCATATTTGAAGTATTATTATCCGGTAGAATATATGGCGGCATTGATGACCTCTGTGCAGGATTTTACCACAAAGGTTTCCGAATATATTTTAACCTGCAGAAGAATGGATATTGAAATTCTTCCGCCGGATATTAATGCAGGGGAAAGCGGATTTTCCGTATCCGGAAAACAGATTCGATACGGACTTTCTGCCATCCGCAACGTAGGAAGACCAGTTATCGATGCAATTTTAGAGGAAAGAAAAAAGGCAGGAGATTTTTCTTCCCTGAACGATTTTCTTACCCGCATGAGCGGCGGAGAAGTCAATAAGCGTACCGTGGAGAATTTTATCAAGGCAGGAGCCTTAGACGGACTTCCCGGCACCAGAAAGCAGAAGATGATGGTGTATGCTGCCATTTTGGATAGTATCCATCAGGAAAAGAAAAACTCCATGACAGGGCAGATGAGCCTGTTTGATTTGGTTTCCGAAGAGGAGAAGAAGGAGTATGAGATCACCATGCCAGATGTGGGAGAATACGACAAAGAAACCCTCTTAGGCTTTGAGAAAGAAGTGTTAGGCATCTATATCAGCGGACACCCGTTAGAAGAATATGAAGAACGGTGGCGGAAGAATATATCTGCTACCACTGCAGATTTCCAGTTAGAAGAGGAAACCGGAACCGTTAAGATAAAAGACGGTGCCACGGTTATGATTGGCGGAATGATTACGGATAAGACGATTAAATATACGAAGAATAATAAGACCATGGCATTTCTTACCATAGAGGATCTGCTTGGAACCGTAGAGGTAGTCGTTTTTCCTAAGGATTATGAGAAGAATCAGGCACTTATGCAGGAGGAAGCAAAGGTATTCATCCGGGGCAGGGCAAATGTGGAAGAAGAGAGAAACGGTAAAGTGATCTGTGAAAAGGTTTATGCCTTTGACGCCGCAAAGCGGGAATTGTGGATTCAATTTGCAGACAAGGCGGAATTTGAGGAAAGAGAACAAGAGCTTTATCAGATGCTTGCAGATTCTGACGGAAATGACAGTGTCGTTGTATATATTTCTGCAGAAAAAGCGATGAAACGGCTGCCTGCAAGCAGGAATATTCACATAGATTCTGACCTGCTGAACAGTTTGACGAAGAAATTTGGCGAAAAAAATATAAAAGTTGTGGAAAAGGCTATTGAAAACATAAAGTAAAGAGATTAAAATATAGGAGATTAGGACAGAATAGGAAATTAGGGATAAATTTAGGAGGAATTGTTCTTATGGCAAAGGAAATCAAAACGATAGGTGTATTAACCAGCGGCGGTGACGCTCCTGGAATGAATGCTGCGATTCGTGCAGTTGTCCGTGAAGCTTTGGGAAAAGGATTAAAGGTTAAGGGAATTAAGAGAGGATATGCAGGACTTCTTCAGGAAGAGATTATCGATATGGAGGCAAGAAGCGTATCTGATACGATTCAGTGCGGCGGTACGATTCTTCAGACAGCCCGCTGTAAGGAATTTACCACACCGGAAGGACAGCAGAAGGGTGCTGAGATTTGTAAAAAGCATGGCATCGACGGCG
>CAYWXJ010000223.1:0-1896 GCA_964462405.1 uncultured Eubacterium sp. | reverse complement strand
CAATCTTCATCGGCGTGTGCTGTGAATTAAATACGATGCAGTGCTCATTGTAATATACATAAGGTGAATACTGGAAAAACCAGTCACTGTTGTTAATGGTCACAGGGATAATTCTGTGGTTCTGTCTTGCCGGATGGTTGACTCTTCCTGCATATCCCTCATTCTCTTTGCAAAGAAGGCATTTCGGATAACCGCTCTGCTTTGCTAATTTTGCTGCTGCAATGGCTTTCGGGTCCTTCTCCGGTTTTGACAAGTTGATGGTAATATCCAAAGTGCCGTATTCGGTATCTGTTGTCCATTTCAAATCCTTTTTGATACGGTATCTGCGGATATAATCCGTATCACGGCTTAAGGTATAAAAATAATCAGTTGCTTCCCTCGGGTCCTTCTCATATAAAGCAGAGAATTTGCCGATGACTTCACTTGGTCTTGGCACTAAAAGGCTCATAATCTTTGTATCGAACAAATCACGGTATACAACGCTGTTCTCCCTGGTAATGCCATTCTCATAAGCATAATCTAACATATCCTTTAAGATGCCCTCTAATGCAGCCTCCGCTGTTTCTCTTGTCATGCGTTCCTTTGCTGCATGAGCCGCTGTGACTTCATCCTCTAACTCATCTAACCCAAACAGCTCTAATAGGCGGTTTACGGTAAAACGCTCATCTGCAGCTTCCACCAATCCTGTTACTAATCCATACTCCACTAAATCTAAAATTCTCTCCTGAATCATACCCTTCACCTTTCTTTATTTTTATTTTCAGTCCCCTTTAGGACCTGTGCTTCACGGTTGTCCTGCTTCCTTTTTTATAAAATAATTATATAATCCGGCGTCTGAAAAAACAATCCGGTGTCTTTTGTCTGCAACATTTTTACCATATTTTTGCAACAAAGGAAAGTTTACGTTGCAAACCCTGCATACTGTGTCATAGCCCTTCGGAAGCCTTTAAAGCATTTCTTTACAACGGCTTATTTCCACTGCCTTCTCTAACTGTGCTTCCCTGGCGTCTTCATTTGCGTATTTTAAATTATCCCGTATCGTTCCGCCGAACAGAACCGTATCCTGTAATACGATTGCCACATTCTTTCTAAGGCTTTCTCTGGAAATATCCTGAATATTCTGTCTGTTTATCAAAATCTCTCCGCTGTCAATATCGTAAAAACGCATCAAAAGATTTACAAGCGTGGTTTTTCCGTCAAAAGAACCGTAACCACAATATACATCAGCCCATTAATAACGGGATTCATAAAAGCAAAAATCACAAGCACATGAAGCTGCGTCTGAACCAATTCCTCATTTGCTTTTCCGAAACGAAGCTTTTCGTATACCTCACGCACACATGCCTTTATGATACGAATACCGGATACATCCTCCTGCATAATGCTGTTGATAGAATCTAACTGCGCCTGGAGTCTGGTAAAAAACGGATTTGCCCTGACAAGGCAAAAAACATGGCAGCTATCACGGCCAGATGCAGATATTGCTTCACATATTTCCACATAATCCACATTCTCCTTCCTTCACAATCTGTTTTCCGGTTATACAGTTATATATCTTCATATCGCTTTTCCCAGTCCTTATTGATTTTTTCAAGCAATGACAACAGTTGTCTACACTAAGGGTAAGCCTTATAGAAAGAATGCCCCATAACGCAGTCAGGCAGACAGAAGGACAAGGTTGCTATTTACGTGACTTGTGCAGGAGATCAGATGCTCTTAGGATTTCTCTCACAAAACAATAATTCCCGGACAAGGATGTCCGGGAAAGCGGCAACTGCGCCAGGACGGCGCATTTGCCGCGGTGAGGATGTTTTGCAGGCATAACAATGGTTTCTCCCTCGTGCAATTCATGCTTCTTATCATCAATCGTGATTTCACCAATACCATCCAGACAGA
>CAYWXJ010000222.1:0-1914 GCA_964462405.1 uncultured Eubacterium sp. | reverse complement strand
AACTTCAATTCATCCATGAACTGAACGGATACATCTCTTCCGCCCTTTAACCCAAAAGAAATGACTCCACAGGTTCCGTTCGGCATATATTTTTCTGCTAATTTGTGATATTTATTATCCTCTAAGCCTGCATAATTTACCCAGGCAACCTTTTCATGCTGATTTAAATACTCTGCAACCTTTTTCGCATTCTCACAGTGTCTTGGCACACGAAGATGCAGCGTTTCCAGTCCTACATTTAACAAAAATGCATTCTGCGGAGACTGGATAGATCCTAAGTCACGCATCAACTGTGCCGTAGCTTTCTGGATATATGCCATCTTGCCAAATTTCTCGGCATACACGATTCCATGATAAGACTCATCCGGTGTGGTAAGTCCCGGGAACTTATTAGCATGTGCCATCCAGTCAAAATTACCGGAATCAATAATGGCACCTCCCACGCTCATTGCGTGTCCGTCCATATATTTAGTTGTAGAGTGTGTCACAATATCTGCTCCCCATTCAAAAGGTCTGCAGTTAATAGGTGTTGCAAAGGTATTGTCAATAATCAATGGCACACCATGTCTGTGGGCAATATCGGCAAAACGTTCAATGTCTAATACTACCAATGACGGATTGGAAATCGTTTCTGCAAATACGGCTTTGGTATTCGGCCGGAAAGCAGCTTCAATTTCTTCGTCAGAAGCATCCGGATTAATAAATGTACAGGAAATTCCCTGCTTTGCCATAGTAGTTCCAAATAAATTAAAGGTTCCTCCATATACGGAATTGGAACAAATAAAGTGGTCACCTGTTTCACAGATATTAAATACTGCATAGTAGGTTGCTGCCTGTCCGGAAGAAGTGAGCATTCCTGCAATGCCTCCCTCTAATTCGGTAATTTTTGCAGCAACTGCGTCATTGGTAGGATTCTGTAATCTGGTATAAAAATACCCGGATTCCTCCAAATCAAAAAGCCTTCCCATCTGGTCACTGTTATCATATTTAAAAGTTGTACTCTGATAGATCGGCAGTACTCTTGGCTCACCCTTCTTTGGTTTCCAGCCGGACTGGACACAAATCGTTTCTGGTCTGTAAGTTGCACTCATCTTATTTTCTCCTTATGAAAAACCCTGCATTTACCAGAGGAAAATGCAGGTACTTATATCTGTTATTCATCCCAGTTGTGGAAAACTTCCTGAACGTCATCATCATCATCTAAAAGGTCTAAGATTCTCTGAATATTCGTCAAATCTGCCTCTTCCGATAATGTCACATATGTCTGCGGAAGCATGGTGACTTCTGCACTCGCCATTGGAATATCGTCTTTTTCCAAAGCTTCACGAACTACAGAAAAATTCTCAGGTGCAGTGAGAATTTCAAAGCTGTCCTCTTCTTCGGCGAAATCATCTGCGCCTGCATCTAATGCAAGCATCATCAAATCATCTGCAGCCATATCACAGTCTTCTTTGGCAATAATAATCTGTCCCTTTTCATCAAACATATAAGATACACATCCCTGTGTACCAATGCTTCCCTGTCCTTTTGTAAAAGCATTCCGGACATTCGCTGCCGTCCGGTTCTTATTGTCGGTAAGGGCCTTTACGATAATTGCAGTTCCGGAGGGGCCATATCCTTCATATGTAACCTGTTCATAATTTACGTTGTTCGTATCTCCGGCTGCCTTCTTGATTCCACGGTCAATGGTGTCATTTGGCATATTATTTGATTTTGCTTTCGCAATCACATCTCTTAACTTACTGTTATTCGCAGGATCCGGACCGCCTTCCTTTACTGCAATGGCAATTTCCCTGCCAATAATGGTAAATATTTTTCCTTTTGCCGCATCGTTTTTCTCTTTCTTATGCTTGATGTTTGCAAACTTTGAATGTCCTGACATAATAGTTCCTCTTTTCTTTCTGGTTTTTCCTT
>CAYWXJ010000221.1:0-2013 GCA_964462405.1 uncultured Eubacterium sp. | reverse complement strand
TTCTATACGGTTCCGTCACTGAAAGGACTGTGTGCATAGGCTCTTGTCTGTTCAAAAGCATAGGCTGCACGGATTATATTTTTTTCCTGAAAGCAGTCACCGATGAGCTGCAGCCCAATCGGCAGTCCTTTTTTATCCAGACCGCAGGGAAGGGATATTCCGGGCAGTCCGGCAAGGTTTACGGAAATGGTATAAATATCCCCTAAATACATCTTCATCGGATCGTCTAAGCTGCTTCCGATTTCCGGTGCGGTAGATGGTGCTGCCGGTCCTAAGATGACATCATAGGTTTCAAATGCCTTGTCAAATTCTTTTTTTATCAATGCCTTCGTACGGAGTGCTTTCAGGTAATAGGCATCATAATAACCGGAGCTTAAAACGAAGGAGCCTAACATGATACGGCGTTTTACTTCTGCGCCAAAGCCTTCGGAACGGCTCTTTTTGTACATATTATGAAGTCCCTCATATTCACTGGTGCGATAGCCGTATTTTACGCCGTCAAAGCGGGCTAAGTTAGAGCTTGCTTCTGCACAGGCAATGACATAGTAGGCAGGAATTGCATATTCTACTAAACCAAGCTCAAATTCTTCGACAATGGCACCTTTTTCTTCCAGGGTTTTCGCTGCAGCTAAGATGGCTTCTTTTACATCCTCATCTAAGCCTTCGCTAAAATAATCCTTCGGGATACCGATTTTCATTCCCTTTACATCATCTTTCAATGCAGAGGTGAAATCTAAATCTTTTCTCAGAATGGAAGTGGAATCCTTCTTATCATAAGAAGAAATCACTTCGAGAATCGTTGCACAGTCGGTAACGTCCTTTGCGATCGGCCCGATCTGGTCTAAGGAAGAACCATAGGCAATCAAACCGTAACGGGATACGGTTCCATAGGTCGGCTTGATTCCGGTCACTCCGCAGAAGGAGCTGGGCTGGCGGATAGATCCGCCGGTGTCAGAGCCTAATGCATAAAAACATTCTTCTGCTGCTACTGCCGCACAGGAACCGCCGGAGGAACCGCCCGGCACATGCTTTTCATTCCACGGGTTTTTCGTTGCTCCATAATAGGAGGTTTCTGTCGTACTTCCCATGGCAAATTCGTCCATATTCGTCTTGCCGATAATCACTGCTCCGGCTTCCTCTAAGTTCGTTACCGCCTCTGCTGTGTATGTGGGAATAAAATTCTCTAAAATCTTAGAACTGCAGGTGGTTAGCATTCCCTTTGAACACATATTATCCTTAATTGCCACCGGAACACCTGCAAGCGGCCCTGTTAAGATACCCTCGTCAATTAATTTCTGCACTTCATCCGCACGTTTTAAAACATTTTCTTCTGATGCTACGGTCACAAAGCTGTTGATGCGCGGTTCTTTCGCTTTGATGGCATCTAATGCCGCCTGCGCCGCTTCCGCTGCAGTTACTTCTTTTGCTTTTATTTTTTTGCCTAATTCTACGGCTGTCAACCCTGTTAAACTCATGCCTTCCTCCTATCCGATGGTCTTTGGTACTTCAAAGCCATCGTCTCTTCTTACCGGTGCATTTGCCAATGTATCTGCACTTCCATCTCCATTTGTAACCTCATCCTCGCGGAATACATTATTTACCGGAAAAACATGGGACATGGGATCTACTGCCGAAGTGTCTAATTCATTTAACTTGTCGATATAATCCAACATCTCGCCCATATCCTTCTTCGCACGTTCCTTTTCGTCCCCGGAAAGCTCAAGCTTCGCTAAAATTCCTACATATTCTATGGTTTCATCTGAAATTATATTTGCCATAAGAACCTCCTGTTCTGACTGTTTGACTCTTTTCACCAGTTTTACGGTCAGTGCCTAATCTCTTACTTTAATATGAACCTCTCTTAACTGCTGCTCAGTTACGGTATTCGGCGCACCGCACATCAAATCCTCTGCATTGCCGTTCATCGGATAGGCAATGACTTCACGAATGTTCTCTTCATTGCGAAGCAGCATAATCATACGGTCTACGCCGGGAGCCATACCTGCGTGAGGC
>CAYWXJ010000220.1:0-2024 GCA_964462405.1 uncultured Eubacterium sp. | reverse complement strand
TATCGGAGGTATCATAATCTGTCGATACGGTTTCCGGATTGCAGTTTACAATAATTGTCTCAAAGCCCAGCTTCTTTAAAGCTACGGAAGCATGTACACAGCAGTAGTCAAACTCGATACCCTGACCGATGCGGTTCGGTCCGCCGCCTAAAATCATAATCTTCGGCTTCTCTGTGCTGACAGGGTTCTTATCCGGAGCATTGTAGGTGGAGTAATAATATGCACTGTCCTGTGTGCCGCTGACATGGACGCCTTCCCATGCTTCCTCCACGCCAAGCTGAATCCGGCGGCTGCAGATCTCATCTTCGGAAATCTCTAATAACTGGCTTAAATATTTATCGGAAAATCCGTCTTTCTTTGCTGCAATTAACATCTCGTCTGACGGCAGGCTTCCTTTATTTGCAAGCAATGCCTCTTCTTCCTCAACTAACTCTTTCATCTGTTCGATGAAGTAGTGCTTTACTTTCGTAATCTCGTAGATTTCTTCTACTGTCGCGCCTTTGCGGAGCGCTTCATACATCTGAAAATGACGCTCACTGGAAGCCGTCTTTAATCTTCTTAATAATTCTTCCTTACTGAGAGAATCGAAATTCTTCGCATGACCTAAACCGTAACGTCCTGTTTCTAAGGAACGGATGGCTTTCTGGAAAGCCTCTTTATAGGTCTTGCCGATACTCATGACTTCGCCTACGGCACGCATCTGCGTACCTAATTTATCTTCTACGCCTTTGAACTTCTCAAACGCCCAGCGGGCAAATTTGATTACCACATAATCTCCGTCCGGTACATATTTGTCTAAGGTTTTGTATTTGCCGCAGGGAATATCCTTTAAGGTAAGTCCTGCTGCAAGCATTGCAGATACCAATGCGATCGGGAAGCCTGTTGCTTTGGAAGCAAGGGCAGAGGAACGGGAGGTACGCGGGTTAATTTCAATCACGATGATACGGTCTGTTACCGGGTCGTGTGCGAACTGTACGTTAGTTCCGCCAATAACCTGTACGGATTCCACGATCTTATACGCCTGCTCCTGCAGCCGTTTCTGACAGTCTTCGGAAATGGTAAGCATCGGTGCGGAACAGAAGGAATCCCCTGTGTGCACGCCTAACGGGTCAATATTCTCAATGAAACATACGGTGATGATATTATTCTTAGCATCACGTACTACCTCAAGCTCTAATTCTTCCCAGCCGAGAATGGACTCTTCCACTAAGACCTGTCCTACAAGGCTTGCCTGCAGACCTCTTGCACAGACAGTTTTTAACTCTTCTTTGTTGTATACCAGACCCCCGCCGGCACCGCCCATGGTATATGCGGGACGAAGCACTACCGGATAGCCTAATTTATCGGCAATGGCAAGTGCTTCCTCTACGGAATAGGCAACCTCACTCCTTGCCATCTCGATCCCGAGCTTGTCCATAGTCTTTTTAAACTCTATACGGTCTTCCCCGCGTTCAATGGCATCCACCTGAACACCGATAACCTTTACGCCGTATTTATCTAAAATACCTGCCTTGTTCAGCTCTGCACATAAGTTCAATCCCGACTGTCCCCCTAAATTCGGGAGCAATGCGTCCGGACGTTCTTTGGAGATAATCTGCTCTAAACGTTCTACATTTAATGGCTCAATGTAGGTGACATCTGCAGTTTCCGGGTCAGTCATAATGGTAGCCGGATTGGAATTGACAAGTACGATCTCATATCCTAATTTTTTTAAGGCCTTGCAGGCCTGGGTTCCTGAATAGTCGAACTCACAGGCCTGACCAATAATGATGGGACCTGAGCCTATAATCAACACTTTATGAATATCTGTTCTTTTTGGCACAAAAATATCCTCCTGTTTGTAGTATTTTACATCCACTTACGCCGCAGCATTCCCCTTCGCCGCAGGCTGTGTTTTCACTGTGGAATATTTTAACATTTTACACAGATAGCTGTCAATTTATGTATGTGCCTATATTTCATTTTTATATCCCGTCTTTCTGCGAAAGACACCAATGCGTCATGAAACAGGTGCACTGGCTTTT
>CAYWXJ010000219.1:0-2080 GCA_964462405.1 uncultured Eubacterium sp. | reverse complement strand
TCTGCGATACCTGCCGGATTCTTACCGCCAGCCTGTGCCATATTCGGACGGCCGCCACCGCCGCCGCCGGCTTTTCCTGCAATGCTCTTGATCAGATTTCCTGCATGGGCACCCTGCTTCATCGCTGCATCCGTTGCCATGGCAATTAAGTTGACCTTGCCGTCATTTTCAGATGCTAATACGATAACACCTTCGCCTAGCTTCTCTTTCAACTGATCACCTAATTCACGAAGTCCGTTCATATCTACGCCGTCAGCCCTTGCTGCAAGAACCTTTACACCCTTGATCTCTGTTACCTGATCCATAACATCACCCAAAGCCTCTTTTGCTGCTTTGCTCTTTAAGGATTCGTTCTCACTCTGCAATGCCTTTATTTCTCCAAGGAGATGCTCAATCTTCTCAATGACCTCGGAAGGATTGGTCTTAAGTAAAGCTGCTGCCTTTTTTAATTCTGCCTCAATTTTGTCATAATATGCAAAGACCGCATCGGAAGTCAAAGCTTCAATTCTTCTGACTCCGGCAGCGACACCAGACTCAGAAATAATCTTAAACGCTGTAATGTCAGAAGTATTTGCTACATGTGTACCGCCGCATAATTCTGTAGAAAAATCTCCCATGCGGACAACACGTACTTTCTCACCGTATTTTTCACCGAATAATGCCATCGCACCTGTCTTCTTTGCTTCCTCTAAGCTCATAACATCTGTTACGACCGGAAGTGCTGTGGCAATCTTCTCATTTACAATCGTTTCTACTTTTGCTAATTCTTCCTCTGTCATTGCAGAAAAATGAGAAAAGTCGAAACGTAAACGGTCCGCATTTACATCGGAGCCTGCCTGCTCTACATGATTTCCCAATACTTCACGAAGTGCTTTCTGAAGCAAGTGGGTAGCACTGTGGTTCTTACCGATTGCCTGACGCTTATTCGCATCTACGACAAGTTCTACGGTATCACCGACCTTAATCATACCCTTTTTCACTTTGCCGATATGTCCGACTTTACCGCCTAACATCTTGACCGTATCCTCTACTGCAAACTCAAAATTCTCCGTGCGGATAATTCCGGTATCTGCATTCTGTCCGCCCATGGTAGCGTAAAATGGAGTCTGCTCTACGAAAATTGTACCAATTTCTCCGTCAGATAATGCCTCGGTCAGTTCTGTCTCTGTGGTCATAACGGTAATCTTAGAAGAATATACAAGATGATCATATCCAACAAATTCTGTTGTAATACCCGGATCAATGGATTCGTATACAGTTATATCAGCACCCATGTAATTGGTTACTTTTCTCGCCTTACGGGCCTTTGTCCTCTGCTCTTCCATGGCCGCCTGAAATCCTGCTTCGTCAATCGAAAAACCTTTTTCCTCTAAGATTTCCTGTGTTAAATCAAGCGGGAATCCATAGGTATCATAAAGCTTGAAAGCATCCTCACCGGAAAGAACCTTTCCGCCCTGCTTCTCCATTTCTGCCTGCATGTCCGCTAATATAGTAAGGCCCTGATCGATCGTCTTATTGAACTTCTCTTCTTCCTGTGTCAGTACCCGGAAAATAAAGTCTTTCTTCTCTTCTAATTCCGGATAGCCATCCTTGCTCTCACTGATAACGGTTTCGCTTAAATTCGCTAAGAAAGTTCCGTCAATGCCTAACATTCTTCCATGTCTTGCAGCACGACGGATCAATCTTCTGAGCACATATCCTCTTCCTTCATTGCTTGGCATAATACCATCAGATACCATAAAAGTGGCAGAACGGATATGGTCGGTAATCAGACGGATGGAAATATCATCAATGGCATCTGTCTGATAGGTCTTATGGGACAATTCACAGACCTTGTCCCGAATTGCCTTCATAGTATCTATATCAAATACGGAATCTACATCCTGCATGACAACTGCAAGACGTTCTAATCCCATACCGGTATCAATATTTTTCTGGTCTAATTCTTCATAACCGCCCTTACCGTCACCATTGAACTGGGTAAATACGTTGTTCCATACCTCCATATAACGGTCGCAGTCACAGCCTACCGTACAGCCCGGACTGCCGCAGCCGTACTTCTCAACGCGGTCGTAATAAA
>CAYWXJ010000218.1:0-2183 GCA_964462405.1 uncultured Eubacterium sp. | reverse complement strand
CAATAAAGGCTTTTAGGAGTCTTGGATGGGGTTGGACTGTCAAACAACCGGGCAGCCGTATTTGTAAAATTTAAAAAGAAACCGACCAAAGAGCAGTTGATAGCAGCTTTAGAGAATTTTAAGGGTGTTCCGCAAGAATTAGAGCTTCCAAGTGCTCCGAAGCAGTTCATCCGCTACTTAGAAGAGGATAACAGACCGCAGGTTGCTTTAGATGTAAATTATGAGAACGGTATGGGAATCAATGTAGGAAGATTGAGAGAAGATACCGTGTATGACTGGAAGTTCGTAGGATTGTCCCATAATACAGTACGCGGAGCTGCCGGAGGAGCGGTTTTATGTGCAGAGCTGTTAAAGGCACAGGGATATATTACAGCAAAATAGCAGAAATGCAACTTGATTACAAAGCCCGTCAGACAGATGGTTTGACGGGCTATATTTATTTGTGCTACAATAAAATACAACATTGTAAAATGGTCGGGCAAAACGGATAGAGAGATGTGATATACTGCGGGGAGGAACAGAATGATACAGAAAGCGGCAGAGAAAAAGATATTGGAAAATGAGTATCGCAGACCGGCAAATCAAATACTTGTCTTTTACGGACGAAAGGGCTGCGGAAAAGAATATTATATTAAGGACTTTCTGAAAGGGAAAGCTTATTTTTATTACAGAGCAAGAGAGCTTTCTGCTATCGAGCAGAAGAGGGTATTTGTAACAGAATTTGCAGCGCGGTATCCTTTAAATACGGAAGATGCAGGCTACGATAGCTGTTTTCAAAAGCTGCAAAGCGAAAATAATGATAAATTTGTGCTTGTTATTGATGAATTTGAGTATCTGGTAAAGAAAGATTCTGTTTTTTTGGAGTGTCTTTTAAGATTAAAAAAGCAGGAAACTGTAAAGGGAAGTATTCTGATTTTGCTGTGCAGCTCTTCACTGGTCTGGACAGAGCAGAAAATGACCGCTGCCATGGGGGATGCTTTTTATGAAATCGACAGCATCCATAAGGTTTCTGAGATGAATTTTCTGGATATTGTAAGGGCATTTCCGGAGTACTCTGTCAGTGAATGTGTAGAGGTTTATGGGGTTTTAGGCGGAATCCCGGCGTATTTAGATTGCTGGGATGCGCAAAAGACGACAAAAGAGAATATTTGCAGACAGATTTTAGCTGCAGATGGCAGGCTGTTTTCTGAGGCGGAGAACTATATCCGGGCAGAGCTCAGAGAATTGTCTGTTTACAATACCATTTTATCTGCGATTGCAGCCGGTCATCGGAAGTTAAATGAGCTTCACCAATATACGGGGTATTCCAGAGCTAAAATCAGCGTATACATGAAGCATTTGATGGAATTTGAAGTTATAGAAAGAGTAATATCCTTCGAGACCGGGGGCTGGGAGAATGCACAAAAGGGTGTATATCAGATAAAAAATACATTTATTAACTTTTGGTTTAAGTTTGTGTTTCCTTATTTATCGGATTTATATCTGTGTACACCGGAGGAATTTTATGATTTACATATTGCAGGAGAACTGGAAAACTATTTGAACCGGTATTTCATTGGGGTATGTATGGAATACATGGAGCTTTTAAATCAGGTGCATAAGCTTCCTGTCCGGATTCATAAGATCGGTACCTGGGTAGGAAAGCAGGGAAATATTGATATTATTGCACAGAATGCCGTCCGGGAAAATATTGTGGGAATCTGTAACTGGTCGGAAGAGAAATTGACCTATGACCGTTATGAAAAATTAGATGAGCTTATGAAGCAGGCAAGGATTTCCGCAAAGTATTATTTTCTGTTTTCTGCAAAGGCATTTGACGAGATATTGATAAAAAAGGCAGAGGAAGACGAAAGATTTTCCTTAATAGATATGACGGAATTATAGAAAGAGGATTTTATTTATGGCAAAATCATTGTTTATAGCGGAGAAGCCAAGTGTTGCGCAGGAGTTTGCAAAGGCACTGAAAATGGACATGAGAAGCTATAACGGATACCGGGAAGGAGACAAGGCAGTTGTAACCTGGTGTGTGGGGCATCTTGTTACCATGAGCTATCCTGAAGTATATGACAGTAAATATAAAAAATGGAGTTTAGCGACACTTCCCTTTATACCGGAGGAATTTAAGTATGAAGTAATTGGAAGCGCAGCCAATCAGTATAAAATTGTAAAGGAGCTATTACATC
>CAYWXJ010000217.1:0-2187 GCA_964462405.1 uncultured Eubacterium sp. | reverse complement strand
ATTGACATACTAGGGAATAGGTGTTAAGCTGTTAGCAACAGATAAAGAAGCAGGTCTGTCGGAGTTTTGGGCAGACCTTTCTTCACAAGATATAACCTATTAAACATATGGGAATAATATACTAAGAAAAGAGGGAAACCAATGGGACAGCTTATCTATTTAGACAATGCAGCAACAACACAGGTCTATCCGGAAGTCTTTGAAGAGATGAAACCTTATTTTACAGAATATTACGGAAATCCTTCCAGTGTTTATCAATTTGCTCAGGAAAGTAAACGGAAGATAGAACGTGCAAGAGAAGAGATTGCAGAGATTCTTGGCGCAAGACCGGAGGAAATCTATTTTACAGGCGGCGGAAGTGAATCGGACAACTGGGCATTGAAAGCGGTTGCAGAAGCCTATGAGAAAAAGGGGAAACATATTATTACTTCTAAGATTGAGCATCATGCCATTCTCCATACCTGCGAATATTTGGAGAGCAAAGGATACGAAGTGACCTATCTGGATGTAAATGAGGACGGAATTGTAGATTTAGAGCAGCTAAAGCAGTCTGTCAGAGAGGATACCATATTAATATCCATTATGGCTGCCAACAATGAAATCGGAACCATTCAGCCGATCGCAGAGATTGGGAAAATCGCAAAAGAACATAACATTTTCTTCCATACAGATGCGGTTCAGGCATTCGGACACATTCCAATCCATGTAGAGGAAATGCAGATTGATCTTTTGAGTGCCAGCGGTCATAAGATTCATGGACCTAAGGGTATCGGATTTTTATATATCCGAAAAAATGTGAACATC
This sequence comes from uncultured Eubacterium sp., assembly GCA_964462405.1. Classification (GTDB taxonomy): domain Bacteria; phylum Bacillota; class Clostridia; order Lachnospirales; family Lachnospiraceae; genus Roseburia_B. The sequence goes on along the minus strand of CAYWXJ010000217.1, from coordinate 1,383 downwards.
AAGTCCATAATCCATGGCGGTGCCCAGGAGAGAGGCAAGCGTGCAGGAACCCATAATGTTCCCGGGATTGTCGGTCTTGCTGCTGCGGCAAGATTAGCCAATCAAAATTTAAAAGAAAATATGGAGTATGAGATCCGTTTAAGAGATCATGCGATCCACCGCATTGAAACAGAAATTCCGTTTGCAGTATTGAATGGGCACCGGACAAACCGTCTGCCGAACAATATTCATTTTTGCTTCCGGTTCGTGGAAGGAGAATCCATGCTGATTCTTTTAGATGAAGCAGGAATCTGCGGCTCCAGCGGTTCAGCATGTACATCCGGTTCCTTAGACCCTTCCCACGTACTGCTTGCCATTGGAAGACCCCATGAAATTGCGCACGGTTCTCTGCGTCTGACCTTGTCTGAAAAGACCACAATCGAAGAAATCGATAAGGTAGTGGACGAATTGAAAAAGATTATTGAGCGTCTGCGGAGCATGTCGCCGTTGTATGAAGATTATTTAAAAAAGGAGAAATCTCATGTATAGTGAAAAGGTAATGGATCATTTTAAAAATCCAAGAAATGTTGGAGAATTGGAAAACCCAAGTGGTGTAGGAACCGTCGGAAATGCAAAATGCGGCGACATCATGCGGATGTATTTAGACATAGACGAAAATAATGTGATTAAAGAAGCAAAGTTTAAGACCTTCGGCTGCGGAGCAGCGATTGCTACTAGCAGCATGGCGACAGAGCTTGTAACAGGAAAGACAGTAGAAGAAGCAATGGAAGTAACCAATAAAGCTGTTATGGAGGCGTTAGACGGGCTTCCGCCAGTGAAGGTACACTGTTCTCTTTTAGCGGAAGAAGCAATTCATGCGGCACTTTGGGATTATGCACAAAAGAACGGAATTGAGATTGAAGGACTTGAAGAACCTGTAGAGGATATTCATGATAAAGTAGAATAAAATAAAATTCGGAGAAATTTCACATGAAATATTAATATTATTCATGGAAAGGCCAAAGAACTCCTGTCATAATAATAATAGAGCGGAGAATGTTCTATTCATACATGGAAGGAGTTCTTTTTATGAGAAAAAAACACTTTTTGAAAAGTCGTGTGCTGGCATTTTCTTTAAGTACAGCAATAGTGCTTGGAGGTGTACCGTCCGGTATTTTTGCTGCAGACAATACGGAGGAATTGTCGGGGACAATCGAACAGACAGGGGAAGCAGCGGATACAGCAGTGGTATTTACACTTGGTTCAAAGGCTTCCTATGTAGATAATGGAAAAGGCGGACAGGCAATTAAGATCAGTACAAGCTGGGTCAGAAGCAGTGAGAGCATGGCGGCTTCCGCAGCTTTTGCAGATGGAAATATATTTAAGAAGGAAGCATTTACACTG
>CAYWXJ010000216.1:0-2192 GCA_964462405.1 uncultured Eubacterium sp. | reverse complement strand
TCTAATTTTTCTCCCTGAATCTGAAGCACCGGCTTTAACCGAAGCAGCGTACCTAATGCAGCCGCTGCAGGGGTGATTCTTCCGCCTTTTTTCAGATAAGTGAGGGTATCCACCATAATATAAATGGAAGATTCAAATTTTTCCCGCTCTAATATCTCTTTTATCTCTGATGCCGTATATCCCTTGTCTGTCAATGCTTTCGCATCCAGCACAGACTGACGCTGGGTAACGGAAATCCTTTGGTTATTTACAACAAATACCCTTCCTTCATAATCCTTAGCAAGCATGGCAGCCGTGTCACAGGAGCTGCTCAAGCCGCTTGACATTGGAATATGCACAATTTCATCATATTCCTGCAGTAATTCGTCCCACAAATCGGTAACGCTTGCCACAGAAGGCATGGAAGTGGAAATATCGCATCCTTCCTGTAATCTTTCATAGAACTCCTTCTGGTTCAAATCAATGTCTTCGTAATAAGTTTCATTATTAATAAAAAACGGCATCGCCAATATATATATACCAAGTTCTTTCGCTTCCTGCTGTACAATTCCGCTGTTACTGTCTGAAATAATTGCAACCTTGCTCATGAGGTTTCCTCCTGTACTTTTTTTCACAAATAGCAGTTCGATTGTATCACACTTTTCCATGAATTTCTACTGCCAACTATTAGAAAACCCGAAATGCCGATACCGCTGTATCGATATTCCGGGTGTTACATTACTGCCGCAAAGGAAAGATACTCTTATTTGCCATAAATCATAAAATCTAAGATTCTCTGAACATCTTCCTGCTCGTGCGCAACAATTTCCAACTCAGGAATGTTTCCGTTAGAAAAAATGTTTGCTAAAGAAACATACTGACATAATTTTGACTTCAGGTTCAGACGGTCTCCTTCACCGGTTACTAACTCAACGGTACCGCTGCACTCATCAATGACTTTAAAAAATGCATCAATGTCTGTAATATTCTGAACTTTCATACTTATCTCCCTTTCTGATCTGCTCACTTATATTTATGGAATCATTTTCCTATCCGCATTCCAGTATACCATTCCCATTCATTTCTTGCAATATAGCATTTAAAGAGTTTCGGAACGCTCTTTGATATTCTTATTGAAATTAATTACCTTGTGATCATACTCTTCTGCCATATAAGAAGAATGGATCATAAAATCTGCTGACGCACGATTGTTCGCGATTGGAATATCATAGACCTGTGCGATCCGAAGCAATGCTTTTACATCCGGGTCATGCGGCTGTGCCGTCAGCGGATCGGAAAAGAATACGACAAAATCCACTTTTCCTTCTACGATTTTTGCACCAATCTGCTGGTCACCGCCTAAAGGACCGCTGTTATAGCCGCGTACCGGAAGTCCTGTCCTGTCTGTAATCATTCTTGCAGTAGTTCCTGTTCCACACAAAAAATGCATTTTTAATATATCTTCGTTCTCTTTGCACCATTCGATCAATTCCTGCTTTTTCCCATCATGGGCAATCAATGCGATGTTTTTCTGCTTGCCTATGGTCAATGTAATCATATTATCGTCCATAATTATCTCCTTTTCTGATGCTGCGGCTCTTCATTTCTATCTGCAGCTTTATTTTATCATGAACGGCTGTTTCTGCAAAGCAGAAATTTTGTTGTTGGCAGCTTTCTTTTACTGCCGGCAATACCTGCGGGACCTGCCGCTGGCAGCTCCCTCCGGATGTTCTATAAAAAAACCGGAGAAGGACATATTCCCTCTCCGGCTCTGTAACGAATCACGGAGTAAACAGTAACAATTTCTTACATCATACCGCCCATTCCTGCGCCGCCTGCTGGCATTGCCGGAGTATCTTCTTTGATATTTGCGACTGCTGATTCTGTTGTTAATAATGTAGAAGCTACGGAAGTTGCATTCTGCAGCGCGCTTCTTGTAACCTTGACCGGATCAAGAATGCCGCTTGCTACCATATCTACATATTCTTCTGTGGCTGCGTCAAAGCCTACACCTGCATTGGATTCTTTTACCTTATTGATGATAACTGCACCTTCTAATCCTGCGTTTGCTGCGATGTAGTATAACGGAGACTCTAATGCTTTCAGGATAACCTTTGCACCTGTCTTCTCATCACCTTCTAAGGTTTCTGCTAATTCCGCAACCTTCTTGGAAGCGTGGATATATGCAGAACCGCCGCCTGCGATGATACCCT
>CAYWXJ010000215.1:0-2217 GCA_964462405.1 uncultured Eubacterium sp. | reverse complement strand
GGAAGCCCTGTTAAAAGCCGCTCTTTTATTAGATGAGGGCGAGGTAGAGACCGTTGCCCACTACTATGCGGCAGCTTTCTTTAATCCTGATGTAGACTGTATCTTAGACATCGGTGGTCAGGACATGAAATGCATCAAAATCAAGAATCAGACCATCGACAGCGTACAGTTGAACGAGGCATGTTCCTCCGGCTGCGGTTCCTTCATTGAAACCTTTGCGAAATCCTTAAACTATTCCGTACAGGATTTTGCAAAAGAAGCTTTATTTGCCCAAAATCCTATTGATCTTGGAACCCGCTGTACCGTATTTATGAATTCCAAAGTAAAGCAGGCGCAGAAGGAAGGAGCTACCGTTGCCGATATTTCCTCCGGTCTTGCTTATTCTGTCATCAAAAACGCACTTTTTAAGGTCATCAAATTATCTGACGCCTCTGAGCTTGGGCAAAACATCGTTGTACAGGGCGGCACTTTCTACAATGATGCCGTACTCAGAAGCTTTGAGCAGATTTCGGGCTGTCAGGTGGTCCGCCCGGATATTGCCGGAATTATGGGTGCATTTGGTGCCGCTTTGATTGCAAGAGAACGCCACGAAGCAGATTATAAGAGCAGTATGCTCTCCATTGAGGAAATCAATGCATTGACCTTTGACACCGAATTGACACGCTGTCAGGGCTGTACGAACCATTGTCTTTTAACCGTAAACCATTTTTCCGGCGGCAGGAAATATATTACCGGAAACCGCTGCGAAAGAGGATTGGGCGAAGAAAAGAAAAAAGAGGATATTCCAAACCTCTTTGCCTATAAGAACCGCCGGATCTTTGCTTATCCGCCTCTTGATAAGGAAGCAGCCGTCCGTGGTACTGTCGGACTTCCCAGAGTTTTAAATATGTACGAAAACTATCCTTTCTGGGCAGTTTTCTTTAAAGAATTAAAATTCCGTGTGCTGCTCTCTTTGCAGTCCACGCGCAAGATTTATGAATTAGGAATCGATTCCATTCCAAGCGAATCCGAATGTTATCCGGCTAAATTAGCCCATGGCCATGTATCCTGGCTGATTGAAAAAAAGGTGGATTTTATCTTCTACCCGGGCATTCCTTTTGAGCGTAACGAATTTCCGGATTCCAACAATCACTATAACTGCCCTATCGTTACCTCTTATGCGGAAAATATTAAGAACAATGTCGATGCCATTACCTCCGGTCAGATGCGGTTCTTAAATCCATTTATGACCTTTGGTAACTATGATGCTTTAGAGCAGCAGTTAGTAAATACATTTACCCGTGAATTTCAGATTCCGGAAGCAGAGATCCGCTCTGCCGTAAAAGCAGGCTGGAAGGAGCTTTCCGATACAAGACTGGATATACAAAGGAAAGGGGAAGAGGTCTTAGAATATTTAAAAACTACCGGCAAACGCGGAATTGTCCTTGCCGGACGCCCTTATCACGTAGACCCGGAAATCAACCACGGCATCCCTGAATTGATTACTTCCTACGGTCTTGCTGTATTAACAGAGGATTCCATCTCCCATCTGCATCAGGTAGAGCGTCCTTTAATTGTCATGGACCAGTGGATGTACCACTCCAGACTGTACGCTGCTGCCAATTATGTAAAAACACAGGACAATCTCGACCTGATTCAGCTAAACTCCTTTGGCTGCGGTCTGGATGCCGTAACAACAGACTGTGTCAATGATATTTTAAGTAAATCGGGGAAAATCTACACCTGTTTAAAAATTGACGAAGTCAATAACTTAGGTGCGGTACGTATCCGTATCCGCTCTTTGCTTGCGGCGATACGGGTACGGGAAAAGAGAGGAACCGATAAGAACAGAAACATTGTTCCGTCAAGCTATAACCGCGTGATATTTACAGAAGAAATGCGTAAAAATTACACCATTCTCTGTCCGCAGATGTCGCCGATTCATTTCGAACTGTTAGAACCAGCGTTTCAAACTGCAGGCTATAACATGGTGGTACTTGATAATGACAACCGGACTGCCATAGATACGGGACTTAAATTTGTAAATAACGATGCCTGCTACCCTTCCCTCATCGTAGTGGGACAGATTATGGATGCTGTACTCTCCGGCAGATTTGACATGACAAAAACCGCCGTATTGATCTCACAGACCGGCGGCGGCTGCCGTGCTTCTAATTACATCGGATTTATCCGCCGTGCTTTAGAAAAAGCAGGCTATCCGGATGTTCCCGTAATCTC
>CAYWXJ010000214.1:0-2286 GCA_964462405.1 uncultured Eubacterium sp. | reverse complement strand
CTGACGTTATGCGGTGCGCGTGATTTTAAAGAGGCTATTATTACAAGGGGCGGCATTCATGTAAAGGAGATTGATCCGTCCACCATGGAGTCAAAATTAGTATCCGGTCTGTATTTTGCCGGAGAAGTATTGGATTTAGATGCCCTGACCGGGGGATTTAACTTACAGATTGCCTGGTCTACCGGATATTTAGCAGGAGATAGTATAGATTAACTAAACATAATACAATTTTTGAAATGAGGGATTAATGATGAATATTGCAATAGACGGACCGGCAGGTGCCGGAAAAAGTACCATTGCCAAAAGGCTGGCAAGAGAAATGGGATATATCTATGTAGATACCGGTGCCATGTACCGTGCAATGGCACTTTACTTTTTAGAGCATGGGATTCCTGCTTCCGATGAAGAAACAATATCTTCTGCCAGTGATTCAGTCGATATTTCCATTCGTTATCAGGATGGAGAACAGCAGGTCATTTTAAACGGAGAAAATGTCAATGGTAAAATCCGCAGGGAAGAAGTTGGAAATATGGCTTCTGCTACCAGTATCTATCCGGCAGTTCGTAAAAAACTGGTTGCATTACAGCAGAAATTAGCTGCAACTGCAGATGTAATTATGGACGGAAGAGATATTGGGACCTGTGTGCTTCCTAATGCCGAGGTGAAAATCTATCTTACGGCAAGCTCCCTTACTCGGGCGAAACGCCGTTATGAAGAATTGCAGGCGAAGGGTGAGAGCTGCGATTTAGAGGCGATCCAAAAAGATATTGAAGACAGGGATTACAGGGATATGCACAGAGAAACTTCTCCATTAAAACAGGCAGAGGATGCAGTGCTTGTGGATTCCTCTTACATGACTATTGATGAAGTTGTAGAAACAATTCAAAAAATCTGTCAGGAGAAACAATAATATGCAGGTAACATTGGCAAAGAGTGCAGGATTTTGTTTTGGCGTAAAACGTGCTGTAGATAAAGTTTATGAAGAAGCAGAGAAAAATCATGTTCCTGTATACACGTATGGTCCCATTATTCATAATGAAGAAGTTGTAAAAGATTTAGAAGAAAAAGGAGTACATGCAGTTTTAGATATAGATGAGCTGAAAAGTATTCCGAAGGGAATCATGGTCATACGTTCTCATGGAATTTCCAAAGAAGTATATGACAAAATACGGACAGAAGGATTTCAGATAGTAGATGCTACATGTCCCTTTGTTTTAAAAATTCACCGCATTGTGGAAGAATACAGCCGGAAGGATTACCATGTGATTATCATTGGAAATGATTCCCATCCGGAGGTGGAGGGGATCAAGGGCTGGTCAAATCCTCAGAAGACAACAGTGCTGCAGACAAAAGAAGAAGCCGAAAAATTGCCCCTTGAAATTGGTGAAAAAGTATGTATTGTTTCCCAAACGACATTTAATTACAACAAATTTCAAGAATTAGTTGAAATTATTGAGAAAAAAGGTTATGATATAATTGTTTTAAATACAATCTGTAATGCAACTGAGGAAAGACAGAAGGAAGCCGCCCGAATTGCATCAAAAGCAGATGCAATGATTGTCATTGGCGGCCGCCACAGTTCTAATACACAGAAGCTATTTGAAATATGTAAAAAAGAATGTGAAAATACTTACTATATACAGACACTTGATGACTTAGATTTAAGACAGTTTCGGTCCATTGATAACGTAGGTATTACCGCAGGGGCTTCGACCCCAAACAATATTATTGAGGAGGTTCAAAAGAATGTCAGAAGTAAGCTTTGAACAAATGCTGGAAGAATCAATTAAAACAATAAGAAATGGAGAGGTAGTCGAAGGAACTGTTATCGATGTGAAACCAGAAGAAATCGTCTTAAATATTGGGTACAAGTCTGACGGAATTATTACACGTAACGAATATACCAACGAGCCAAATGTAGATTTAACAACTTTAGTATCTGCCGGAGACACCATGGAAGCAAAAGTTATTAAAGTAAATGACGGTGAAGGACAGGTTCTTCTTTCCTATAAGCGTCTTGCAGCAGAAAAAGGAAACAAGAAATTAGAAGAAGCCTTTGAAAACCAGACAGTATTAACTGCGAAGGTTGCGCAGGTATTAGGCGGCGGATTAAGTGTTGTTGTGGATGAAACAAGAGTATTTATCCCTGCAAGCCTTGTATCTGATACATATGAGAAAGATCTGAATAAATATAAAGATCAGGATATTGAATTTGTGATTACAGAGTTCAATCCACGCCGTAGAAGAATCATCGGTGACAGAAAACAGTTATTAGTAGCTAAGAAG
>CAYWXJ010000213.1:0-2301 GCA_964462405.1 uncultured Eubacterium sp. | reverse complement strand
AGGCGTTTGTTCGTTTTGTGATATTTGCATTATTTCATGGCTGAACTGTTACAAAAATTTTATAGAAATTTTATAATTAGCTTGAAAAATAGAACTAAGTCTGATAGAATGAACCCGTTAGATTATAAAAACGGAGGAAAATATAAAATGAGTGAAGTATTTGACAGCAGCAATGGCTCTATGTATCAGGAGCCGCAGAATAACGATGATAACAAAGGAATGGCAATTGCATCTATGGTTCTCGGTATTGTATCACTGGTACTTTCTTGTTGCGTTACCTATGTTGGTTTAGTAGTTGCCGTTGTAGGATTGATTCTTGGTATCCTTTACAAGAAAAAAGGCGGCAGCAATGGAATGGCAACAGCAGGTATTGTATGCAGTATCATCAGCATCGTATTGGCAATTGTTATGATTATTGTAGCTGCAGTTTTTGGAGCCGCTGGTATGGCATTATTACAGGAGCTGCAAAGTTCAGGAGCACTTTAAGAAATACCGGTTAAAAAAAGCGGAGAGTATTACATAAAGAGAAGCGGAGTAACAGTTCAGCCTTTCGGCTTCACTGTTACTGAATCCGTCCATTTAAAGTTGCCTACGGCAAGGGGCGGATTCACGCTCGGAAAAATCTACATATTCTTACGGGCTTTGCAGCAAGTGCAAAGTCCTACGCTGAACTGTTACGAAGCGGAGTCATAAAGGCTTCGCTTCTCTTGCATTATAGCGGAAAGCTGTGCTAATATAGGTCATAGAAAAAAGAGATTGGAGTGAAAAGAGATGAATGAAGATAATTTTGGTTCAGAAGAAACGATAGACAATTCTGCGAAGGAACCGCAGCAGGGTACATATCAGTCAGATGCAGGTAGTCAGCAGGGAAATGCATATCAGCAAAACTATTACCAGCAGATGTATCAGGAACCCTATCAGCCGGTGAACCAGGCATTCGGAATCGCATCGTTAATCATTGGAATCCTGTCCTTAGTAGGATTTTGCACATGCATTAATATTCCGCTGGCAGTTGTGGCAATCATATTCGGTATGATCCAGCTTACCAAGAAGGGAAGCAACAAGGCTGCGCCGATTGCAGGTATTATTACCTCCGTGTTGTCTGTCCTGTTCTTTATTGTGATGGTCATAATGCTTATGGTGTCTACAGATTTTTCTGAGGAATTTAAAAAGGGAATGGAACAAGGATTGCAGGAGTATCAGTATAATTATGATTATCAGTTCCCGGATGATTTTTTTGAGGAAGAAGATGATTATAACGATAATTCCACATTCTAGTTTTTTCTTGACAAATTCATCAGTCACGCTTTATACTATTCTGGATATGAATCAGAAAATGAGGAAAAAGAAAAGACAATGACGAAGACAGTAGGATAACCAGCAAAAGTTATAGCGAGCCGGAGCTGGTGCAAGCCGGTACGAGTAGCAGTTATCTGAATATCACTTCTAAGTTGCAGCCCGAAATCCAGCCGATGTTTGGCATGAGAGTAAGTGCTGACGGTCATTCCCACGTTAAGGGAATCGTATATGCGGAGATATTCCAAGTATGCTGTAACAGGTGGTATAACGATCTAAGCCCTTCGTCCTATTACAGGTATGAAGGGCTTTTATTTGTTTTAACAGTTCAGATTAATAAAACAGGAGGAAACCATGTATAACAAAGTTGAAACGAATCTTAATTTTGTTGAACGTGAAAAACAGACGGAAAAGTTCTGGAAAGACAATGACATTTTCCGGAAAAGTATGGAGAACCGTATGGAGGGCGAGACCTATACCTTCTATGACGGACCGCCTACCGCAAACGGTAAACCACATATCGGACACGTACTGACGCGTGTCATCAAGGACATGATTCCAAGATACCAGACCATGAAGGGCAAATATGTACCAAGAAAAGCAGGCTGGGATACCCATGGACTTCCGGTAGAGTTAGAGGTAGAGAAATTACTCGGCTTGAACGGAAAAGAGCAGATTGAAGAATATGGTATGGAGCCTTTCATCAAAAAATGTAAGGAATCCGTATGGAAATACAAGGGAATGTGGGAGGATTTCTCAGGAACCGTTGGTTTCTGGGCGGATATGGACGACCCCTATGTTACCTATGATGACAATTTCATTGAGTCCGAATGGTGGGCATTAAAACAGATTTGGGATAAGAAGCTGCTGTACAAAGGCTTTAAAATCGTGCCTTACTGCCCAAGATGCGGAACCCCGTTGTCTTCTCAGGAGGTTGCACAGGGGTATAAGACCGTAAAGGAGCGTTCCGCAGTCGTCCGGTTTAAGGTAGTAGGAGAAGATGCA
>CAYWXJ010000212.1:350-2342 GCA_964462405.1 uncultured Eubacterium sp. | reverse complement strand
CGTCTTCTTCTGATACTGATAAACAGCTTCATCTAGTACGGCTAACCACTCTTCATTCTCTGCAAAGGCTTCTGCAAACTTCTCGGTAATGTTACGGATATTCTCTTCTCTTACCTGCTTCATATCAGTAAATACTGCTACTTCCATTTCTTCCGGAGTAACAATATTCTTCATCTCTTCAAACATTTCAGCCGGAATTGCACAGCTCGTATATGCATGCTTCGGTTTTCCAACCTCTGCCACCATTTTATTGATAAATTCAATAATGGTCTGATTTACATCATGTGCCATATAAATAGCTTCTAACATTTTATCTTCTGGAATTTCGTTTGCTCCGGCTTCAATCATGATTACCTTCTCTGAGGTAGATGCAACGGTCAGCATCAAATCTCCGTTATCCCACTGTTCCTGCGACGGATTAATGATAACTTCTCCATCCGCCATACCTACCTGTGTCATGGCACAAGGTCCGTCAAATGGAATATCAGAAATGCTGGTAGAAATTGCAGCACCTAACATTGCTACCAACTCCGGACGGCACTCCGGGTCCACACTCATTACCATATTATTTAAAGTTACGTCATTTCTATAATCCTTCGGGAATAATGGACGCATCGGACGATCGATAACACGCGATGTTAAAATTGCATTTTCTGACGCTTTTCCTTCTCTTTTGTTGAATCCTCCCGGGATTTTTCCTACCGAATACAGCTTCTCTTCATACTCCACACTTAACGGGAAAAAATCAATTCCCTCTCTTGGCTTATCAGAAGCAGTTGCCGTAGATAATACGGTTGTTTCCCCATAGTGCATAAAAGCACATCCGTTTGCCTGTTTGCCGACTCTGTTTACATCAACGGTAAGCGTTCTTCCGGCAAGTTCCATTGAAAAACTTTTGTACATATTCATTCTCCTTATTTATTGTCTGCCTTTTGGTTTCTATAATGGCTGATAATCTCCTGTTATCTGCCATTCGGCAGAAGATTCCGAAACTACTGATATGGATGCTTCGCAAAGTATGCATATCAGTGGTCTCGGTGGTTATCTTCTACCTTTCACAAAAATAGAGCGGAAGGGAACTCCGCTCCATTAAAATGCTATCATTACTTTCTGATTCCTAAACGCTCGATTAAAGAACGATATCTTTCAATATCAATTTTCTTTAAGTATGCCAATAATCCACGTCTCTGACCTACCATTTTAAGAAGTCCTCTTCTTGAATGATGATCCTTCGGATTAGCCTTTAAATGCTCGGTTAACTCCTGGATTCTTGCAGTTAAGATAGCTACCTGAACTTCCGGTGATCCTGTGTCTCCCGGTGTTCTGCCGTACTCAGCAATGATTGCCTGTTTCTTTTCTTTTGCGATCATGATAAATCCTCCTAATATTTTAATCGCCCAAACTACATACGATACTCAGTAAAAGGTCGGAGTGTCCATCTACCGAATATGGGCTAAACTCGCACTAACATAGTATACCATAAGCTTTATATTTTGTAAACGATTTATTTTATTTTTTCATTTACTTTCCTGAAGACTAATTATGGAAACTTTGTTTATGCAATTTTTGTTTTTATCTCCGCAATTTCTCTTTCAAGAATATCTACTCTTGACTTCAAACCGGACACCTGCACCTCATACAAAATTGACTTATCCTGTACACGGATTGCTTGATTCAGCTTGTCAACAAGATTTATATGATTTTCTGCTAACAATTGGATGTTATGATTTGTTTCATTTTCAAGCGTCATCTCAATTGCTGTTACTTTTTGGTTCACAACATACAGATTATCATTCATATTCTGGATGTCAGCTTTCATATTCTGCATTTCATCCTTCATATTCTGAATGTCTGTCTTCATATTCTGGATGTCCGCTTTCATTTCCTGCATTTCACCCTTCATATTCTGGATGTCTGTCTTCATATTCTGGATGTCTGCTTTCATTTCCTGCATTTCACCCTTCATATTCTGGATGTCTGTCTTCATATTCT
>CAYWXJ010000212.1:0-250 GCA_964462405.1 uncultured Eubacterium sp. | reverse complement strand
GGATGTCTGCTTTCATTTCCTGCATTTCACCCTTCATATTCTGGATGTCCGCCTTCATCCCCTGCATATCCCCATACAACGCTTCTAACAATTCTCTATCCGTCATTTTATTCCCCCTCCTTTTCAATCGTAAATGCATTATATCATGATCATGTTGTAAAGTCCATTCGTTTTATGCCCGGTTTATATAAAATACGTAACAGTTCAGCCCGCGCCATTCGCAAAATCGTGCTATCGCACTCTCCGCTGC
>CAYWXJ010000211.1:0-2375 GCA_964462405.1 uncultured Eubacterium sp. | reverse complement strand
TAAATGGACGGATTCAGTAACAGTGAAGCCGAAAGGCTGAACTGTTACGTTTTTTGAAAATACTGTATAAGTTAGAAAGGTCTTCTTCCATGAATCTCGAATATGAAACGGAACATCTTATTTTAAAGGAATTACAACCCACACCGAAAGCTGCCGCTCAGGTTCTGGATTTCTATAACAGAAACCGCGTCCTCTTCGAGCGTTACGAAGCGGCGCGGCCTTCTAACTTTTATACGGAAGAGCACCAAAAAGCGATTCTTACCTGTGAATACAATCTCTCCATCCGCTTAAAAAATATTCGGTTCTGGGTTTATGAAAAAGAACATCCTGACTATATCATTGGTACGATCTGTTTTTATAATATTACACGCTCTATCTATGACTGCTGTGAAACAGGCTACAAATTCGACCAGCAGTACTGGCACAAAGGGTATGCCAGAGAAGCTATGCAGCTTGGCATTTCTGTGATGTTCGGCAAATTAAACCTGCACCGCATTGAAGCATTTGTTATGGAAGAAAACACGCCCTCCATCCGTCTGCTGAAAGGTCTGCATTTTAAATTTGAAGGCATCTGCCGGAAATCCATCCGTATTCGGGGAAACTGGGAGGACCATATGCTCTTTGCACTCCTTAAATGACACGATACCAATATCCAAAGTTTCCGGTCTTGTATTCTGCGTTTTTCGCTGTACGGAACTCCGGAAATCCAAACATGGTCGCCATGATTCGTTCCTGATTGGCAAATACACCGGGAACTCCGATAAAATATTCTTTTTTGCCGCCCTCTGTCATTTCTCCTAAGATTATATGTCTGTAATTGAAAAATCCATGCAAAAGAAAGCTGTTATTTCCAATATGCCAATACTTTTTGGGAAGCTCCTGCAGATCATTTAGCTGCATCCGGACACATTCGATCTCCTGTCCCTCAAAAGGAAAGAATACATTTAATTTCAGACGAAGCTTCTGAAAAATTCCTTCCCAGCCGTTTTCCTCAAAAAACGCTTCTAACGGAAGCTCTGTTGCCTGAATGTTTCTTTTTGGCTGTGTATTCTGCTGGTGTTTCTGCTCAACAGCTTCTGGTCCGGCTGATTCCTCTGCACCGGCAGCCGCTTTCGATTCTTCATTATCCTCTGCTGCAGAGGATTCCTCACGTTTTTCCATCATACGGAAACGTTTTTGTGCGATCGCACCCTCTTTCCATTGGCTTGCAAGATAAACATTCTCTCCAAACGGAATAAAAATTCCTTCCATATCTCCGATTGTTACACCAAAATCGAGAAGCTCCTTTGTTTCAAATGTATAGCGGACATCCCCGTTCCCTCTGGAAACTGCAATATTCCCCACCAAAATTCCCTGTATAATATCTGCTTTTCTGGTAAATAAATAAACTGCAGCTTCCGGCTGCTCCATATTTATATTGCGGATGTGCACTTCCATCCTGCATACACTGCCCCGGATCTCAACTTTGGCAAATCCGGCATTTTCTTTTTTTTCATCATTTTCATATCTATAGATATAGGTAATAAAACGCTGTAATCCTGCCATAGTTCCTCTGATTTACTGCTTTTTATTGTATTCTATGCTTTTCCGTGCAAAATATGCTTAAAATGGCTGTAACTATAGGACACTTTTACATTTCTCAAATTATTTTCAAAAAGTGATTGACAAAAAGGATTACACATATTATACTGAATATCAGAAACAGTAATTATTACTATTTTCTAAGGGAGGACACCTGTATGCTAAAATACAGCAGACAACGTGAATCCATTAAGAAATATCTGGATACACATCGTACCCACCCGACAGCGGAAACAGTCTATCTGGATATTAAGCAAGAATTTCCGAATATCAGTCTTGGAACTGTTTATCGGAATTTAAACCTCTTAGCGGATATGGGAGAAATCTTACGAATTTCTCCGGGAAATGGTCCTGACCGTTATGACGGAAACACCGCACCGCACTATCATTTTATTTGTACAGAATGCGGCAAGGTATTAGACATTGATATGGAACATCAAATCCAGCTAGATAAGCTGGCCGGAGAACATTTTGATGGTACTATCACAAATCATGTAACACATTTTTTCGGACTTTGTCGGGAATGCAACAACATTAACCAAACACACTAAATCATTAAGAAAAGGAGATTTTATTATGGCAAAATATGTATGTTCAGTATGCGGATACGTTCACGAAGGAGATGAAGCACCGGAAGTCTGTCCAATCTGTAAAGCACCGGCTGAGAAATTCACAAAACAGGAAGGTGAGAAAACTTGGGCTGCAGAGCACGTTATTGGCGTTGCTAAGGGTGTCAGCGAAGATATTGTTGCAGATTTAAGAGCTAATTTTGAAGGCGAATGCTCTGAAGTTGG
>CAYWXJ010000210.1:0-2415 GCA_964462405.1 uncultured Eubacterium sp. | reverse complement strand
TCATGTCCAAACACACGTTTATCTAACATATGTTCGACGAACGTGTGTTCTTTTTGTCCCCTCTAAAATCGGAATTTCCTATAAAGCAAAAAAGGATATTGCCAAAAAACAATATCCTTTCTCAACTTCTCTTAAATTGCTGATTAATTCCAGTCCTCCTGATTTTTCTTATTTACAAAATCACAAATCGCAATATTGTCATCCGACATCCGGCATCCGATTGTAGGCGTACCGTCCTGATTGGTAGTAATACGGATAACAGTACCCTCTAATAACCGTGCTTCCGGCAATTCAAAATCCGGAATGGACAATTTTACAGTCTTCTCCTTTATCTCTTCAACATCCTGGGACAATATATTACATGCAAATCCGCCGGCACTGATATTGACCATTTGGCCGCTATAGGTACGATCGGATTCTTTCACTGTGATGGAACAGGAGTTAGACAGCGGCATTCTCGGGAACTTTCTACGGTTCAATACAGACGGATTGCCACTTGTTGTCACTATGCAGCAGTTCGCATCATTTCCTTTTGCAGAAGAAATCTTAACATCTGCCCAGTGATACAAAACGTTGTCTACTACGATCCGCAGGCCATAACTCCGGGATTTATCCTTCAAATCCAGAGAATCATTCTCGTCAGACTTCAGTGTTACGAGTATGTCATCTCCCTCTTTCTCTAATATCTCACCTTTGTATTCTTTTTCGGTATTGTCAGCATTCTTTGTGATGATAAAGAGCTTCATTCCCGGTCTTACATCTTTCAGACCCATGAAACCGCCCTCACCTAATTTTCTCACCAGATCTGCAACGACTTTTCCGATGTTCTCTGCATTAGCAGAAGTTTCCTCATACTTACTCAGCATGGTTTTTGTGGTAGCATCTGCATTTTCTACGCATTCGATCATTACCTGCATAACATCACATATCTGCTTCATGTTGCCGACCATATTCTGATTGGACGCTTCGACCTCTTTCATAGCAGAATCTATTACCTGTATGTTGTCGCCAAGCCGTGTGGAATCAGAAGTAATATCTGCTACACTCTGATTAACCTGTTCTACTTTACCTAAAGTATTATTTATCAGCTTTAAGGTTTCGGTAATTGACAACGTCATTTTATCGGCTGTTTCTTCCAGATGCTCCAGCGCAGCCATGATACGGCTGGAGGAACTTTGGGTTTCCATACTTAAGTTCCTCATTTCATCTGCTACCACTGCAAAGCCCTTCCCGGCTTCTCCGGCTCTGGCTGCTTCAATGGAAGCGTTCAGGGCAAGCAGATTGGTCTGGGAAGTAATCTCTTCAATGGTACTGGTTTCCTGCTTTACCATGGCAAATTCATCTTTAAATTCAACTAAAACCTTTTCTACCTCTGAAGACAGCTTCGCCATTGTATTGGTTGATTCAACTACATCCGACAATTCTTTAGAGCTTGTGTCGGCATGAATAACGGACTCTTCAATTAAGAGAACCATCCTGCCAATGAGGTCTGCCACATTCCGCACTTGTGTATTAATATCAGATGTCATATCCATAGATGACATGGTCTTCTCATATAAAACATTATTTTTATCCGTCAGCTCTTCCATGTTGCGGACAACCTGATTCGCACCGTCCTTGTTCTCTTCCGCTAAATCCCTGACGACACTGACTCCATCTACTACAGCATTGCTCGCTTCCTTTACCTGGTCAACGGTAACGATAACTCTTTGGAGATTACCTTCCACGGAACCAACCAAAGCACCATCTGACTGATTTAAATGACTGATGGCCAAAATATAGGTGGTGTAGCAAAGAATCGTGCTGGCAGCCTGTATCTCATAACATGTAATATCAGCAGATGAGTTCAGACCGGACATGATACTTTTAATAATATATATGTAAAGTATCAGATTGTTGCAGACACCGCATCGTATTATGAAATTCCGATCCTTATATAATATCAGCATACCAGAAATAGGCAGCATATATACAAATGTCAAGGTCGAATTTGTATTCATCATAATAAATATGTAAAAAATCCCATAACCGATGGCAACTACATGCTTGTATAACCCTGTATCAAATCCTTTTATCTTTAAAAATGCCACGCTGACGAGAAACGGTATCCAACAGAAAAATGCAAATATGGTAAAATACTGTATCGTACGAAGTCCTTTTACAACCTCGATCGAATAGGCTGCTGTGAGAATAATAACTATAATCAGCCAAATTATCATTATTTTTAGATTCGCACTTTTTTTAAATACCTTTTCATCATATTCCATAAAATCTCGCCCTTTCTGCTTATAATAAAACAATTACTTTTATATGTTACCATATAATAGCAAAATAATCCATTTTTTTCATCATTTTATACAAAAAAACGTAACAGTTCAGCCTTTCGGCTTCACTGTTACTGAATCCGTCCATTTA
>CAYWXJ010000209.1:0-2463 GCA_964462405.1 uncultured Eubacterium sp. | reverse complement strand
ATAATTTCTATGTTCTTCCCTTAAAAATTCACAAATATCAGCTACACTGTTAAAGGATTCCAGCTCTTCTAACCTCAGGTTATATTTCCATTTTCTCAAATCTTTTCCATCAAGCCTGCGAATATATTCCCGCAGCTTATGCTTTAATTTACCCTCATAAATACAATGCTGTTTCATGTTTCCCAAATATTCCTTATTGTGTGGAAATGTAAAATAATCTGCAATATAATGAATGACCTCACCCAGCTTTGTAAAATACATCGTTGATAAATCTTCAATATCTCTATAATCCTTTGTTAGTTTCTGAATTCCTTTTTCCACCAAATCAAAAGTTTCTGTAATTTCATGCCGCTTCGTCAAAAATGACGGCTTACAGTCCGGCAGAATACTTCCTACGTAAAAAGCCTTTCGATGCCTGTCAAATCCAGGCATATCAGAAATATTAACAATATACTTTGCTAATGAAATATGTGATTTCTTACGCATTGCAGCCTCCTTTTTTATACATATCCTTCTCACCCGCCAATAAACATTATAATATTATTGTCTTCAAATAACAATGTTAATATAGCCAATTTTCTTTGGTAATTTTTTGTAAATTCTGCTCTTTACTCCGCAAGCTCCAACATTTTCTGGAGCGGCACGAAAGCCTTCTCCATCAAATCCCCTGTCAGTATTACCTCCGGCTCCATTGTCTCCAGCGCATTCACCACCTTATCCAGGGTAACCAGCTTCATATTTGGGCAGAACTGCCTATGCCCCACCGAATAGAACTTCTTATCCGGATTCTTCTGCATCAGTTCAAAAAATACTCCCATCTCCGTACAGATTAAAAACTCCTTTGCATCACTCCTTGTGGCATAATCAATAATCTCGGAGGTACTGCCGATAAAATCCGAAACCTCCAATACATCCATGGTACATTCCGGATGAGTCAGTACCACTGCCCCCGGGCATGCCTTCTTTGCCTCTAATACCTTGTCAAGCGTAATACTTTTATGTACATGACAGAAACCATCATTAAATATAAAATTCTTCTCCGGCAGCTTTTCTGCCACATAACGGCCTAAATTATTATCCGGTACAAAGAAAATGTTCTTCGCATCCAGTCTGCTTACTACCCGAACGGCATTTGAAGAGGTGACACACACATCAGAAGCTGCCTTAATCTGTGCAGTGGAATTCACATAACACACAACCGCCACATTTCCATCATATTCTGCCTGCACTTCAGCAATCCGTTCCGGTGTTACCATATGTGCCATGGGGCAGTCCGCATACTGATCTGCCATGACAACTTTTTTGTCTGGATTTAATATTTTTGCACTCTCACCCATAAAGGAAACTCCACAGAATAAGATACTCTTTTCTTTTACCTTTGCAGCAGCCTTTGCCAGGTAATAGGAATCACCCACATAATCTGCCAGCTGCTGCACCTCACCATCCACATAGTAATGTGCTAAAATCACTACATCCTTTTCTTCCTTTAACTGTTGAATCTTTTGTACGGTTTTCTCATCCATGGATTGTTCTCCTTATAATTATGCACTTCTGCTTTTTGGTAAACATTGTCATTATTTTTCCTTTAATAACATGCCTCTTTACTATATTATCCCGTTCCCGCTTGCAGTGATATATATTCCTTCTCTGCTTCCTTCATCTCTGATGCTGTAAAAGCACACAGCTTCACCTCAATCTCATAATCCGGATAATCTGCAGTGAATTTCCCATATGCCCTTAAGCACTGTTTTGTTGACTCCGCCACAGGATTATCGAGTGTACCGCCAAATATCCCGGAGCTTATGAGCGGAAAAGATATGCTGTGATACCCGTTATCTTTCAGTACCACCAATGAATTGTAGTATGCATCAAACAGCTCCTTAAATGCCTTCGGCGTTACTGCAAAATCCGGCCCTACTGCATGGATAATTGCTTTAGCGTTCGTCATCTTAAAAGCAGGCGTAATAACGGCATCGCCATCGTTAAGCGGAGTATTATACTTACCACAAGCCTCTGTCAGCTCCGTCATACCGGCTTTCCTGAAAATCACTCCGCATATCCCGCCGCCTGCCCACAGACCATCGTTGGCTGCATTAACCACCGCATCAACCGTCTGATCTGCACAGGATGCATTTATCAGTTCCAGTTTGCTCATTCAATCTTCCTCCGTACCAAGCCCGAATACAGCATCTCGTTATATCTGGCATTGGCTTCTTCGCTGGTTTTCTTGTCACGCCATGCATCTATTTCACTGCATAAGCGTCGGAGATTGGACTCCTGCTGCTGTAACTACAATATTTTCTGATGTAAACACCTTTTTAACTGTATGCCCCTTTTCGAGCTCCGTTTCGATAACAACATCTTTTATCTCCACCTTCTCCGGCTCCTCCACCAGTGCAATCAGTTTTTCGGCCGCCGTCGCTCCCATACTGTCCATGTTCTGCCGGACTGTTGTAATTTGCG
>CAYWXJ010000208.1:0-2476 GCA_964462405.1 uncultured Eubacterium sp. | reverse complement strand
TTTAAATGGACGGATTCAGTAACAGTGAAGCCGAAAGGCTGAACTGTTACATTTTGAAACAGCTCTGTGCATACAAAGGAGTGGAGATTATAGAAGGGCACCTTATGCCAGACCACATCCATATGTTAGTAAGCATACCGCTTTGGCCAGAAGGATACTATGTAAGCACGGTAGGACTCAACGAGGCAACCATAAAGAAGTATATACAAGACCAAGAGAAGTACGATATCATGCAGGATAAACTCAGTGTGATGGAAGAATTGAGAAGTAATAGTTGAACCTGATTTTCTCCGGAAATGAGGAGTGCCCCGGCATCCGGAGACGCCGAGGCTATTATGAAAAAATTTATCAATTAAAAACATGAGAACGAATAAACTATGTTCTTGTCCTTTCAGACAATATTACTATAGCAATTATATATGAATAAAATATGAACAAATGAAAAACATATTGTGAAATTAGCGAAAAAAATAAAAAATAACGAAAGATATTTGTTAAAAATAAATAAAATCTGGCAGCAGCCTTGAAAAATAAATTGGATTTTGTTACAATATATGTAAATAATAAGTGTTTTGTTTCGGAATGCTTTGACAAGGAGGTCGGGCATGGAGTTCAAAGGAGTGATTTTATGGCAATTACAATTTCTAGCAATGCACAGTTGATAGGGAATCTGTTTACCAGCATGTCTTCGACAAAGAACAGTTATTCCAGCAGCCTGTTTTCTTCTACCGATTTACTTGGAATTAATTATATGGATTATTCCAGTATCAAGAGCGGCTCTTATTATAAGCTGTTGAATGCGTATTATTCTCTGGATAACGACGAAGAAACCAAAAGCGGGACCGTAACTGAGAAGAAGGATTATACTATAGCCACATCTACCGATTCTGCTTCCAAGTTAGCGGATATTGAGTCGAAAGCAGAGAGCCTGAATGAGACAGCAAGTACGCTTTTGACCGTGGGAACGAAATCATTGTTCCAGCAGACTGACATAACGGATGAAGAGGGAAATACTACAAAAGGATACGATACAGATAAGATTTATCAGGCTGTTAAGACATTTGCCAGTCAGTACAATTCTTTAGTAGACAGTGCAGAAAGTTCCAAAGTGAGCCGGATTGCATCCGCAGCATCTTCCATCGTAAGTTATACAGAACGGAATGCGAAGCTGTTATCCTCTGTTGGAATTACGATTGATGAAGAGACAAAGGATATGAAAGTAGATGAAGAGACATTTAAGAAAGCCGATATGAGCACGGTGAAATCCTTGTTTAACGGAACCGGTTCTTATGCATATCAGGTGTCGGTAAAAGCTTCTATGATTGATTATTACGCGCAGAATGAAGCGTCTAAGGCAAATACTTATAACGGTGTAGGAAGTTATTCATATAACTATTCTTCCGGAAGTATTTGGGATAGTTTTATCTAGTAAATAATACATTAGTAAATAAAAGACTCACAGTTCTTTGTATGTAAAGAACTGTGAGTTTTTTATTGTCAGGAAATGCCTTTGAAATTCCCGATACAAGAAAAAGTCCCTTATGAATGAGGAGTTTGAACTCTTTGTTTTTGTCATGCATTATAAGAGAACTGCCGCAGCAAAGGTGTACTTTGTGTAGCGGCAGTTTTGCAGGTTCATAGTTTTAGTTATCTTCTTCGTTATCTTTTGACATTGAGTAAACAGAACGTTTTCTTGCCATCTCATCATTCGCAAGATATTCGTCGTAAGTAGTGATCTTGTCGATCATCGTTCCATCCGGTAAAAATTCAATGATCCGGTTTGCCGTAGTTTCTACTACCTGATGGTCACGGGAGGAAAAGAGAATGACACCCGGGAACTTAATCAGTCCGTTATTTAATGCGGTGATGGATTCCATATCTAAGTGGTCTGTCGGTTCGTCTAAAATTAATACGTTAGATGCTTCAATCATCATGCGGGAGAGCAGAACCCGGACTTTTTCACCACCGGAAAGCACCCGCATTTTCTTCACGCCGTCTTCTCCGGCAAAGAGCATTCTGCCTAAGAATCCGCGGACGTAAGTAGCATCCTTAATCTCGGAGAACTGGGTCAGCCAGTCAACAATAATTAAATCCGTATCAAAAATCTGTGTATTATCCTTCGGGAAATAGGACCGGGAGGTGGTAACACCCCATTTATAGGTTCCTTCATCCGGCTCCATTTCTCCGGTGATAATCTTAAATAAAGTTGTCTTGGCAAGCTCGTTGCCGCCCACAAAAGCAACTTTGTCATCATGTCCGAGAATAAATGAAATATTGTCTAATACTTTGACACCGTCAATGGTCTTGCTTAAATTCTCTACCATTAATACTTCATTTCCGATTTCACGGGAAGGACGGAAGTCGATGTAAGGATATTTCCGGCTGGAAGGACGAATCTCATCTAACTGGATTTTTTCTAAGGCACGTTTTCTGGAGGTCGCCTGCTTGGACTTGGAAGCGTTCGCGGAGAAACGGG
>CAYWXJ010000207.1:0-2481 GCA_964462405.1 uncultured Eubacterium sp. | reverse complement strand
TAAAAGCTATGGTATTCAGGTGGCAAAGCTTGCAGGTCTGCCGGAATCCGTGCTAGCACGGGCGAAAGTGATTGTGGAGGAGCTTAGTGCAAACGATATTTCAGATATTGCCAAAAATATCCAGGTAGATACCACAGAAAAAAAACAAAAGCGGTTAGATGAAGTAGATATGACACAAATGTCTCTTTTTGATACGGTAAAGGATGATGACATCATTGCAGAATTGCGGGATGTGGATATTAGTCATCTGACGCCGATAGAGGCAATGAACAAGCTTTATGAGCTTCAGAATAAAGTAAAGAACCGTTGGTAAATGTATGACAGGAGGCAGATATGGCAGAAATTGCATTATTAAATCAGGAAACCATCGATAAAATTGCAGCAGGGGAAGTTATCGAGCGGCCTTCCTCCGTTGTAAAAGAATTAGTGGAAAACTCTATTGATGCCGGTGCGACTGCCATAACGGTTGAGATCAAAGATGGCGGTATATCCCTGATCCGTATCACAGACAATGGCTCCGGAATTGAAAAAGATCAGGTAGCTTTGGCGTTTTTGCGCCATTCCACCAGCAAAATCAAGTCCGTAGAGGATTTGCTTACTGTATCTTCCTTAGGCTTTCGGGGAGAAGCACTTTCAAGTATTTCCGCAGTTGCACAGGTAGAACTGATCACGAAGACCGTGTCCGATTTGACGGGAATCCGTTATGTCATTGAAGGTTCAATAGAAAAGGAAAAGGAAGAAATCGGAGCACCGGACGGAACGACATTTTTAGTGCGCAATTTATTTTATAATACTCCTGCCAGACGAAAATTTTTAAAGACACCGCAGACAGAAGCAGGCTACATCAATGCATTGGTAGAACGGCTTGCATTATCCCATCCGGGCATATCCTTTCAATTGATTGTCAATAACCAGACAAAGCTGCATACCTCCGGAAATTCCAACGCAAAAGATGTCATCTATCAGATTTACGGAAGGGAGATTACCTCCGCCCTGATAGAAATCACAGAAAAGAACGAATTGTTTGAAGTGACAGGTTTTATCGGAAAACCAATCATTTCCAGAGGAAACCGGAATTTTGAAAATTATTTTATTAACGAACGGTATATCAAAAGCTCCTTAATTGCCAAAAGTATTGAAGATGCCTATAAAAATTTTCTGATGCAGCATCAGTATCCGTTTTGTGTGCTGTATTTTACTTTTGACGGACAGATGTTAGATGTCAATGTACATCCTACGAAAATGGAGCTTCGTTTCAGTCAGAATGAAGGAATCTATCAAAAGCTTTATGACTGTATCCGTGACAGATTGATGAACCGTGACCATATTAAGGCGGTCTCCTTAGAAGAAAGTACAGAGAAAAAAGAAACTACACCGCCTGTAAAGGAAAAGCTTCCGGAGCCTTTTGAAAAAAAACGGTTAGAAAAGCTGAAGGCCTCCGTACGGCAGGATTCGCCTTATGAACCAAAATATAAAAAGACAGAATCCCGCAGAAATGAAGTGCTCCCCCGCACGGCAGAAAAAACTATGGCAGCAGGCATACAGAGCGTCCCGCAGCAGATGCCGGAGGAAAGAACTGCAGCAAAAAAAGCAAGCACACAAACAGATGCTGCATACGAATCTTCCTATATAAATCATACAGACCATTTATCCGGACAGCAATATGTCCAGGAAGAGCTTCAATATGAAGGCAGGTTCTTATCCGAACAGGCGAAAAAACAGCACAAGATTATCGGGCAGGTATTTGAAACCTACTGGCTGGTGGAATTTGACGAGAAACTGTTTATTATCGACCAACATGCCGCCCACGAAAAGGTATTATATGAAAAGACCGTCCGTTCCCTGAAGGAGAAAGAATATACCACCCAGTTAGTTTCCCCGCCGATAATCTTAACACTCGATAACCAGGAAGTACAGGCATTGGAAAACTTCAAAGCGCAGCTAAACAGCCTTGGGTTTGAAATCGAACACTTCGGGGGCAGGGAATACTCCATCTGCGGCGTACCGGGCAATCTGTTCAATCTGGACGCAAAACAGATTCTATTGGAAATCTTAGATGCATCCGGAGAAATTCAAAAAGCCTCTACGCCGGATTTGATTCTGGAAAAAATAGCTTCCATGTCCTGTAAGGCTGCAGTAAAGGGCAATCACATCTTAAAGCAGCAGGAAGTGAAAACACTAATATCCGAATTATTAGAACTGGAAAATCCATATTTCTGCCCTCACGGCAGACCCACCATTATCTCTATGAGCAAATACGAATTAGAGAAAAAATTCAAAAGGATCGTATAACATGAGGCAGCCATTAATTATATTAGCCGGACCTACCGCGGTAGGAAAGACCGATTTGTCCATCAAACTGGCGAAAAAAATCAACGGCTCCGTTATTTCGGCGGATTCCATGCAGGTATACCGCTATATGGATATTGGCTCTGCAAAAGTCATGCCGGACGAAATGCAGGGGATTCCCCATTATCTCAT
>CAYWXJ010000206.1:0-2538 GCA_964462405.1 uncultured Eubacterium sp. | reverse complement strand
GGGCAGTGATTACTTACTTCCGGAAGAAGTTGTAAAGAAAACAGTAGATAAATACGAAGAGGCATTTGAATTATTAACTGGTAAAAAATTTGAATAATTAAAGCAGGAGAATCCAATGAACAACACTGAATTAGACAACAAGAATCCATGGGAAGGCCTGCATGAGGAATGCGGCGTATTTGGAATGTATGATCTTAACGGGGGAGATGTAGCTTCTACGATTTATTATGGATTGTTCGCACTGCAGCACAGGGGACAGGAGAGCTGCGGTATTGCAGTAAGTGAGACGAACGGTCCTAAGGGCAAAGTGACCACCCATAAGGATATGGGATTGGTGAACGAAGTTTTTACGGAAGAAATCTTAGAGCGGATGAAGGGAGACATCGGTGTAGGACACGTAAGATACTCCACCGCGGGAGCCTCCACCAGAGAGAATGCACAGCCGTTGGTGTTGAACTATGTTAAGGGGACATTAGGATTAGCGCATAATGGTAATTTAATTAATGCCAATGAATTACGGCATGATTTAGAGTATACCGGGGCTATTTTCCAGACTACCATTGATTCCGAGGTGATTGCTTATCACATCGCAAGGGAACGTCTGGAATCCAAATCCGTAGAGGAAGCAGTTGTTCGTGCCTGTCGAAAGATAAAGGGTGCGTATTCATTAGTTGTTATGAGTCCAAGAAAATTAATCGGTGCAAGAGATCCTTTTGGATTTAAGCCATTGTGCATCGGTAAACGGGACAATGCTTATATTATTACTTCTGAAACTTGTGCGTTAGAAACCATTGGCGCGGAATTTGTCAGAGATGTACTTCCGGGCGAGATCGTTGCCATTACACCGGATGGGAAGATCAGTTCAGACAAGTCACTTTGTCTGCCGCGGGAAAGAGAAGCCAGATGCATATTTGAATATATATATTTTGCAAGACCGGACAGCCATATTGACGGCGTGTCAGTCTATGCTTCCAGAATCAAAGCAGGACGCTTTCTTGCTATGGATTCCCCGGTGGAGGCTGATCTTGTGGTAGGCGTGCCGGAATCCGGCAATGCTGCTGCCTTAGGTTATGCTTTAGAATCCGGTATTCCATACGGAACCGCTTTTGTAAAGAACAGCTATGTGGGACGAACCTTCATTAAGCCAAAGCAGAGCAGCAGAGAGTCCAGCGTCCGTGTAAAATTAAATGTATTAAAAGAAGCCGTAAACGGAAAAAGAGTCATTATGATTGATGATTCCATTGTAAGAGGAACTACCTCAGACCGTATTGTAAAGATGCTTCGGGATGCAGGCGCAACGGAAGTGCATGTCCGCATCAGCTCTCCGCCGTTTTTATGGCCCTGCTATTTTGGCACGGACATACCGGAGCGGGAACAGTTGATTGCATATAACCGCAGCATTGCTGAAATCAGCAGGATGATTGGAGCGGACAGCCTTGGGTATCTGGGCATAGAGCGGTTAGAGGAGATGGCGGAAAAGCTTCCGATTTGTAAAGGCTGCTTTAGCGGAAAGTATCCGTTAGAACCCCCGAAAGAAGATATAAGGGGCGACTTTGAGCGTTAAGCGGACGGAAGGAAGCTGCGATATAGAGTAAAAGGAGAATAGATAATGAGTACAGACAGATACACAAGTCCATTGTCAGAAAGATATGCCAGCAAAGAAATGCAGTATATTTTTTCCCCGGAAATGAAATTTAAGACCTGGAGAAGACTTTGGATTGCATTAGCAGAAACAGAACAGGAATTAGGCTTAGACATTACAGATGAGCAGATTGCAGAGTTAAAAGCGCACAAAGACGACATCAACTTTGAAGTGGCAAAAGAGCGTGAAAAATTAGTTCGTCATGATGTTATGTCCCATGTGCATGCCTACGGCGTACAGTGTCCAAAGGCAAAGGGAATTATCCATTTAGGAGCAACCTCCTGTTATGTAGGCGATAATACCGACATAATTGTTATGGCGGAAGCCTTAAAATTAGTAAAGACCAAGTTAGTCAATGTCATGGCAGAATTAGCAAAGTTTGCAGATACCTACAAAGACCTTCCGACATTGGCATTTACCCATTTTCAGCCGGCGCAGCCTACCACAGTAGGAAAACGTGCAACCTTATGGCTGCAGGAATTTATGATGGATTTAGAAGACCTTGAGTATGTGATGGGAAGCCTTAGGCTTCTTGGCTCTAAAGGAACCACAGGAACCCAGGCGAGCTTCTTAGAGCTTTTTGACGGAGATAATGAAACTGTTGATAAGATCGACCCAATGATCGCAAAGAAAATGGGCTTTGAAAATTGCTATGCCGTATCCGGCCAGACTTATTCCCGAAAAGTAGATACTAGGGTTGCCAATATTTTAGCAGGCATCGCAGCAAGCGCTTATAAGATGTCAAACGATATTCGTCTGCTTCAGCATTTAAAAGAAGTGGAAGAACCCTTCGAGAAGAATCAGATCGGTTCCTCTGCAATGGCATATAAGAGAAATCCAATGAGAAGCGAAAGAATCGGTTCCCTTGCCCGCTATGTGATGGTAGATGCCTTAAA
>CAYWXJ010000205.1:0-2555 GCA_964462405.1 uncultured Eubacterium sp. | reverse complement strand
ATATTGATAATGTCTATGAAGATAGCAACAATTCTTTTTAACTCATTATCATTTAATCCGCTTAAAGAAAATAATAATTTCTCAATTTCTTTCGATTGAGAAGGATGCGTAGAACCCGTTGGAATTAAAGGGGTGAGAAGTTCATATAATTCCATATCTAAAGCGGCAGCAATTTTCTCTGCAGTTTTAATAGTGGGATTTTTGACACCGCGTTCAATTTGTCCAATAAAAGCAGGGGTTGTATTGGCAGAAAGGGCAAGCGTTTCCTGACTCATATTGCGGAGTTTTCTGTAATATTTGATTTGTTCGCCTATATTAATCGTCTCTCTACTTTTTTTCAAGATTTTCACCATCCTCAACTTATTTTACAGATAATATATGTGATACACAAAGCACTATGGTGATTATTAAAAAAGGCACTATAGTATTGATGAAAATAAAAAAATATGATAATATATAGGAGTCGTTTCAGTAATTGATTTAGGAGTAAAGGAGAAAAAGATGGTGAAAAGAAAATTTTGGAGAAAAGCTGTCTCACTTGTATTAAGTGCAGCGATGGTAGTCACACTTTTACCTGCACAGACAGTACGGGCAGAAGAAACTTTACCGGAGAAACTGGTATATTTTAGTTTTGATGAGAGTGTTTCTTCCGCAAATGATGTTGCAAAAGCAACAGTTACTGGCAATAGTGCAACGATAAGTACAGAAGATAAGGTTGTAGGAGATGGTGCTTTATCATTAAGCGACAGTTCATGGCTTGACGTTACCAATACGGATGGTACCGATGTACTGCTGGGTAAGACAAATGTAACGGTTTCTTATTATAGCAAACCGGCGAGTACAGGTAATTCGGGATGGGCATATTTTGCATCCAAAAGCAGTGCTGCACCAACATATGGGGCGGAGTACTATACTGGAGTGCTAGATACGGCTAGCCAACTTACACTTGAGCGATATATAAATGGTCGTGGAGATAATAAAAGCTCTGCTGGTGCCAGAACAGCAGATTGGAGCAGGGTGGATGTTGTTTATGAAGCTGATAAGACAACCGTTTATCTCAATGGTGTTGTCAATTCTTCCCAGACAAATACAGATACCCTTCAAGCTTCTATAGGTACGGATGAAAACACTATTTTTTATATCGGTAAAGCAACCTGGGGGAGCGGAGAATATTATGCTGGTTTGCTCGATGAATTTACCGTTTATGACGGCGCATTATCACAAGATCAGATTGCATCTTTATATCTTGAAAATGCATCAGAAGAGGAGCGTATTTCATATGTAAAGGCAAGGATTGGTGAACAGGTATTAGGCGAAAATGCATCATGGGATTGCATCTCAACAGATCTTGTATTACCAACAAATATCGGCGGAGCGGAAATCACATGGACGAGTAGCGCAGAGGATAAGATTGGATCGGATGGAGTTGTAAAGGCAGAAGATGGAAGTTCAGTTACATTAACAGCAACTGCTACTTATCAGGAACAAGAACTGTTTAATGATTTGTCTTATGAAGCTGTACTTGCTACAACAGCAACGGTTCAGTTCGTTGATGATGACGGAACTGTTTTGAAAGAAAAGAATGTAGGGGGCTTGAAAGTAGGAGCGTCATACACATATACACTTGCAAGTGACGAGAATCCGCTTATTATAAATGGAAGTACATATATCCCGAATACAGAGGCAGATGGTTATAAGGTTACTCTTGATTCGGTAGCAGCCAGCGGAAATACTTTAAAAGTTGTATATACCGCAGTAACCCTTGATGCACAGAGCGGCACAGTAGAAGTTATTACTCGTGAGGGTATTGCACCGGTGCTTCCGGAGAAGGCAGATGCAAGTTACAGTAATGGTACAGTACAGGCAGAACCTGTAACATGGAATCCAATAGAAGCATCCAGTTATGCATCTGCAGGAAGCTTTACAGTAACAGGTGTATTTACAGGAACAGAAATAGCAGTTACAGCAAATGTGACAGTAAAGGAAGTTTCAGATTACTTAATTGCTAATTATACTTTTGATGAAGATACTCTGACAGACAGTACCGGAAAACATGCGGAAGCAACGAAAGTGGATACCGTAAATACGGTAGACGGATTAAGCGGAAAAGCAATTTCTCTTCCGGGCGGCGGACAGAATAAAGGTTCTGTAAAACTTCCGGATGATTTACTTGCGGTAGATGGAAAGACACAGGATGACTTTACAGTATCCATGTTTGTAAAACGTCAGTCACAGGGAGACTCTTTTGCAATGATCCTTCATGGAACAACTATGAATAAGAGCAATCCGGTGGGACATATTGGTTTGATTAATAAAGATACACAGTTTAATGTGGAATATCGGAATGATGGAACAACACAGACTGTAATGCAGGCGGAAAATGTGACTGCAGCAGATGAATGGACTCATATCGCAATTGTAACAGAAGGTTCTACAGGAAAAGCATGGTTGTATGAAAACGGTACATTAGTTGCAAGTGCAGATGGTATTACGGTAAAGGCTTCTGATTTAGTTGCGCAGAATAATTATCTTGGAAAATCTACATGGGGAGATAA
>CAYWXJ010000204.1:0-2577 GCA_964462405.1 uncultured Eubacterium sp. | reverse complement strand
ACATGGAATTCCGGTACTTCAGCTTTTAGCTGCTCTGCTTCGATGTTCTTAATAATTTCACTTGCGTTCATTTTATTTCCTCCTATTTGTCCGATGTTCTTAATACTCTCTTTTTCCGTAACAGAGGACCATCGCATACTTTACACAACTATCAAATCTTAGCATAAATACGCAAAAGATGCAAGATTTTTTTGACGGAAATTTCGGCAGCTTCAACACATTTTAGATTCCTGTATTTGATAACCTGACTGAAATATTCTGAAAACTCTGACATTTCTCTTTTGCTTCTCTTTTAAAACTTCTTTTCGTATGGATTTTTTACCTATCATTCACCCCATATACCGCTTTTTCCTTGATTGTTAAATCTGCTTTTTTCAGTAAATCCGGGCGGTACTTTTTTGTCCGAAGAATCGACTGCTCCCGCCTGAAATTTTCAATTTTTTTATGGTCACCTGACATCAGGACATCAGGCACTTTTTTTCCCTTCCACTCTGCCGGTCTGGAATACTGCGGGTATTCTAAAAGATTTCCCTCAAAGGACTCTGCAAAGCCGGATTCTTCATTTGTCAGTACCCCCGGCACCATACGGGAAATAGCGTCGATCATGACCATCGCAGGCAGTTCCCCTCCGGTTAAGACATAATCGCCGATTGACACATAATCTGTCACAATCTCCTCTAATACACGCTCATCCACACCTTCATAGTGACCGCACAGAAAAATCAGATGTTCTTCTTTTGCCATCTCTTTTGCCATGGGTTGTGTGAAAGTCGGTCCCTGAGGTGTCAGGTATATCGTTCTGGGACGGTAACCAATCTTATCTGCCAGTGCAAGATAGGTATCGTAAATGGGCTGTGCCTGCATAACCATGCCCGCACCGCCGCCGTAAGGATAATCATCTACCTTCTGATGCTTGTCCTTCGTATAATCCCGGATATTGACTGCTTCAATATGAAGAAGTCCTTTTTCTGCCGCCTTTCCGATAATGCTGGTATTCAATCCCTGCAGCACCATTTCCGGAAATAATGTAAGAATATAAAAATTCATGTCTGTTCCAACTCTTTCTACTTTTGATTCACTTCCCGAAGCCCCGGAAGCAGATGCAGTTCTACCCTGCCGCCCTCAATATCTACGTTTTTCACACATTCCTTAATCGCAGGAACCAGCAAATCGGAAACGCCTGCCTTTTTAATCACATAAATATCATTGGCTGCAGTCTGCAATACATCTGCAATCTCACCTAAATCCTCGCCTTCATCAGAAACTGCCAAAAGTCCAATCAAATCTGCAATAAAATATTCATTCTCTTCTAACGGAACCGCCTGTTCCCTTGTCACATAAAGCTCTTTCTGACGGTAAATTTCCACGTCATTGATATTGTCATATCCTTTAAATTTCAGGATAACCATGTTTTTAAAAAATTTGACACCTTCAATAGTGAGAACCCTTTTTTCTTTTCCTGTATCTAAAATAATTTCTTCTAACTCCAAAAAACGCCTGGAATCATCTGTAGTGGGAAATACTTTTACTTCGCCGCGAATACCGTGGGTACTGGTGATAACACCCACCTTTAATAAATCGTCCATCCTTCCTTCCTTTCCTATTCTTCTGCCCTTTTTATCAGACAGGTCTTTTTACAGAAACAAATACCATATTTCAGAATTGTTTCATATCCCTCTTCTAACAGCTCCGCCGCATAATTTTTCTCTTCAATCTGCTTTAATGCCGCGTCGCACTGCGCTTCCATCCGGGTAAATTTATCTGCGCGCTTGATTTCTATAATCACTGCCAGCTGCTTCGGACGGAAAGGACTTAATACAAGATCCGGTCTGCCGTCCCCTGCTTCCCGGTTCGAAGAAATCCCATATCCTTCCAGCCCTCCGAAAATTCCCATCAGGTATCCGTGATAAAAACTCTCTGCATTATCGTGATAACTGATACTTCCGGTAAGCTGACCTTTCCTGCTTGCTGTAACGCATTTCTGTTATTCTATCATAAAAAATCACAGATTGCAAAAATGACGCCCTGAGAATAACTTCTGCTATTCTAAGACGCCATCTTTCACATACTCTTTTGTGATTACTGCATAATATCCACAATAACCTTCTTATCTTCCTTTGAGGCTGCTGCTTTCACAACGGAACGTATCGCCTTGGCAATACGGCCCTGTTTGCCGATCACCTTGCCCATATCAGACTGTGCCACCCGCAGTTCTAATACGATAGCTTTATCGGTTTCTGTCTCAGTAACGACAACTTCATCCGGGCAATCAACCAGTGATTTCGCAATTACTTCTACTAATTCTTTCATCACTTATACCTCGCTTGCTCACTGCTGCAAAGACCTATTTCTCGATTCCAGCTGCTTTGAAAATTCTGCTTACAGTCTCTGTTGGCTGTGCACCATTTGCTAACCATTTCTTTGCTAATTCTTCATTTACATGATACTCACTTGGATCTCTGGTTGGGTCATAAGTACCAATCTCTTCGATAAATCTTCCATCTCTTGGAGATCTTGAATCAGCTACGATGATTCTATAGAAAGGAGCCTTCTTCTGTCCCATTCTTCTTAATCTGA
>CAYWXJ010000203.1:0-2601 GCA_964462405.1 uncultured Eubacterium sp. | reverse complement strand
CTTGTTTTTAGTCAAGATTGCGAACTCGCGAAGTGAGTTTCGCAATCACCTATAAAATCTAAGATTTATTTTAAGCTTTTTTGTCCTTAAGCAAAAGGGCAGCACCCGCATTTTGCGGGATTTGCCAAAAACTGTATCAAATATGCATATTTTTATTCGCAGGGATAGGTCATGCCCCATTTTCCCCGGATCTCATCTAACATACGCATAACTCTAAGAGTTTCACTATGGGGCATTTCCGGGCATTCTGCCTTGCCTTCTTCAATCGCTTTGATGCAGGCTAATACTTCATATTCATAGCCGTTAATCTGCTCCGGCACCTTAAAACGGTTTGTCATTTCCCGGTTCAGATTGTATACACGGATTTCTTCGCAGTTATTGATATTCTGCACTTCAATATAGCCTTTCTCACCATAGATAACGCCCTGTCTGTCGGTCAGGGATAACATACTGCTGTGCAAAACCGCCATTTTATCATCCGCAAAGGTAAGTGTTATGCTGTTCATCCAGTCAACCCCTTTCGGTGACATAACTGCGGTTGCGCTCACTTCTTTTACTTCATCCTGAAATGCCATCAACGCAAAGTTAATGGGATATACCCCAACATCCAACAATGCGCCTCCCGCCAATGCAGGCTCCTGCAAACGCTCTTTATCTACCAAAACATATCCTAAATTCGCCGTCAAGGAGGTTACCTTCCCGATAGCGCCCTCTGCCAGAAGTTCATCTAACATCTTTCTTCCCGGCATATATCTTGTCCAGATGGCTTCTGCCAGCAAAAGCCCTTTCTCCTCCGAAATATGGATAAGTTCTTCTGCCTGGGCTGCATTTACCGTAAATGCCTTTTCCACCAAAACATGTTTGCCATGTTCTAAGCACATTTTTGCATGCTCATAGTGATGAGAATGGGGAGAAGCCACGTACACAAGCTCTACTTCAGGGTTTTCTAACATCTCTTTATAGGAACCGTATGCCTTTTGAAATTTCCATTTTTCTGCAAATTCCTTTGCCCGGTCATAACTTCTGGATGCCACTGCATAGCATTCCACCTGTTCTAACTGTGTAACTGCCTCCGCCATGCTGTGTGCAATCCTTCCTAGTGCTAATATTGCAAACTTCATCTTATCTACCTCCTGATATAACCACAATTCATGCTGATCATCGCCGCTGTCCGCTTCCTTTGACACTATTATACTGTACTCTTCTCAAAAAGAAAAGCCGTATGCCAACAGGCATACAGCTCTTTTTTAATCTAATCCAGATAATTTCCTACCGGAGAAGTATTGTACTGCTTTTTAATCTCAATCTTAATGGAACCGTCTTCTAAGGTTTCTTCGGATAAAATCTTATATTTTGTTCCTGATTTATCCAATCCAGCCTTATACTTCTTTACTTCCTCTTCCACTAATTTCTTTGCATAATCCCTTCCAATATCCTCCTTTAACAGGAAATGAAGTGTCTGTGTAATACAAGCTGCTTTTACTCGTTTCATTTTCATTACCATCCTTCTCATATACTCTTTTTTCAGCTATTTCTAACTTTGATTTTAACATTTTAAAAATCTTTTTGTAAGAAAAAACTCCGTCATATATGGTAATTTTGGTTAAATCGCCTACAGAAAATGAACTTATTTTTAGCAAAAATGCTCAAACATTACCCTTTTATCAGCTTTACGATTTTCTTTTCCGCTCTTACCAGCAGCAGAAGCGTAACCAAAAATGCCACCGCTTCTGCGATCGGAAATGCAAACCATATCCAGAATGAAGCATTTTCAAATTTTGTAAACAGCCATGCCAGCGGAAGTACCACGATGCACAGACGAAGCAGGGATACTACAAGGGAGCTTAATCCGCAACCTAATGCCTGAAATACACCCTGAATCGCAATATTTCCTCCGGCAAATAAAAATCCGGCTGCAATAATTCGAATTGCCAGCACACATAATGCGGCAGTTTCCTCCGACAAGCCAAATATTGCCACTAATGGTTCTGCAAACAGTTCTAATAATAGCAGTCCCACAAGCATAATGATTTCTACATACAGCACACCATACTTGATTCCTTCCTGTACCCTCTTTTTACTGCCTAATCCATAGTTAAAGGATACCAGCGGTGTAATGGCATCCCGAAGCCCGAATCCGGCAAAAAAGATGAACTGCTGTATTTTATAAAAGATTCCGTACGCCGTTACTGCTGCTGTAGAAACTGCGCCGAAAATAATATTGACTCCATAGGTCATAAAGGACATCAATGCCTGCATAATAATTGCCGGAAGTCCGATTACATAAATTTCTTTTACGATCCTGCCCTCCAGCTTTAAATATTTCAGACCGGACTGCACTTCTTTATTTTTCTTATAATGGAAAATCATTGCAATCGCCATGGATACCACCTGACCGATAACTGTTGCATATGCTGCTCCGGCAATGCCCATTTCCGGCAATCCAAAGCATCCGAAAATGAAAATCGGGTCTAAAATAATATTTGTGACTGCACCTGCAACCTGGGCAATCGTGGAATAAACTGTCATTCCGGTAGACTGCAGCAGCTTTTCATAAATGGAAAAGATTACGATTCCAAAGGACAATATACAGCAGATTCC
>CAYWXJ010000202.1:0-2654 GCA_964462405.1 uncultured Eubacterium sp. | reverse complement strand
ATGTTTCCTTTTGATTGCTTTTGCGGCAGATATGACGAACTTTGTCATAGATGATTATACAGGTGCAACTCCCCTTGCAGCAATGCGGAATGGAGAGACTGTCAATACGATGCATATGTTAATCGGCAAAACAGCAGGTACGATTGGTGAGACTTCCGTTATTGCGATTTTAATCGGAGCTATTATACTGATCTTATTGGGAGTCATTGATTTGAGAATCCCGGGAAGTTATATTGTTACCTTTGTTATTTTCATTATGATTTTCAGCGGACATGGATTTGACTGGAATTACATAACAGCGCAGCTTTGCGGCGGTGGTTTGATGCTTGGCGCGTTCTTTATGGCAACAGATTATGTGACATCACCGATTACGCCAAGAGGTAAGATTTTGTTTGGTATCTGCCTTGGTGTGCTGACAGGCTTGTTCCGTTTATTCGGTGCAAATGCAGAAGGCGTTTCCTTCGCAATCATTTTAAGTAACTGTCTTGTACCGATGATTGAGAAGATTACAATTCCGAAGTCCTTTGGATGGGTAAAGGAGGGAAAATAGCATGAATAAGAAAATTGTGCATGATGCATTGATTTTAACTGCATTTACCTTGGTACTCGGCTTTGTCCTTGGACTTGTCTATGAAATTACAAAGGAACCGATTGCAGCAGCAGATGCAGCAACTGCTCAGGCAGCATATCAGCAGGTGTTTGAAGATGCAGCAAGTTTTGAAGAATATGCAGATTTTGATAAGGACGCAGCGGCTTCTCTGATGGAAGAGAACGGATACAGTGATGAGATCACCGGTGTCCAGGTTGCGAAAGATGGCAGCGGCAGTGAGCTTGGGTATGTGATTACCGTAACAGCCAAAGACGGCAGCCAGGCAAATATCACTTTTTCCGTTGGTATCCAAAATGACGGTACTGTAAATGGTTATTCCATCACCAGTATTTCCGAGACACCGGGACTTGGGGACAAGGCAAAGAATGAAGAGTTCTACAGCCAGTTCCAGGGAAAGCAGGTAGACAGCTTTGGTGTCGTAAAATCCGCACCGGCTTCCGACAGTGAGATTGAGGCCATTTCCGGTGCAACCATTACATCAAAAGCCATGACCAATGGCGTAAATGCATGTATTACATACTTCCAGAATGCATTGGAAGGAGGCACAAATTAATGAATAAAAATGTAGAGCGTTTATATAACGGTATTATCAAAGAGAATCCTACCTTCGTACTAATGCTTGGTATGTGTCCGACATTAGCGGTTACCACGGCTGCTATGAACGGTCTTGGAATGGGACTTTCCACTACGGTGGTGCTGGTTTTCTCAAACCTTTTGATTTCTTTATTCCGTAAGATTATTCCGGACGGAGTCCGTATGCCGGCTTATATCGTTATTGTAGCATCTCTTGTTACGGTAGTAGAATTTATTATGAAGGCGTATGTATCCGGGTTGTATGCACAGCTTGGCGTATACATTCCTCTGATTGTAGTAAACTGTATTATCCTCGGCCGTGCCGAAAGCTATGCTTCTAAGAACTCCGTAGTACCTTCCATATTCGATGGTATCGGTATGGGGCTTGGATTCACCTTCGGACTGACCTGTATCGGTATTATCCGTGAGATACTCGGTGCCGGACAGATTTTCGGCCAGCAGGTTCTTTCTTTAGACTGGTTTACACCGATTACAATTTTCGTAATGGCACCGGGAGCATTCCTTGTTCTGGCATTTCTTGTGGCAATTATGAATATTGTCAGAGTAAAGATGGACGCAAAGGGCAAACCGCTTGCAGCACCATCCGGATGTCTGACAGGTGATTGTGCAAGCTGCAGCCAGTCTGCAATGTGCACCGGAAAGAAAGCAGAATAGGAGGATAGATACATATGAAAACATTATTATTAATTGCAATCGGTTCTGCGATTGTCAATAACGTTGTATTAAGCCAGTTCTTAGGTATCTGTCCGTTTTTAGGTGTATCTAAGAAGACAGAGACCGCTGCCGGAATGGGCGGAGCCGTAATCTTTGTTATTACCATCGCTTCATTCGTAACAGCATTGATTTACAGATTTATACTGACACCTACGGATACCCAGTATTTACAGACGATTGTATTTATTCTTGTCATTGCAGCATTGGTACAGTTCGTTGAAATGTTCTTAAAGAAATCCATACCGTCTCTGTATCAGAGCCTTGGTGTGTATCTTCCGCTGATTACTACTAACTGTGCGGTACTTGGTGTTGCATTGATTAACGTAACCAAAGAATATGGTATTTTAGAAAGTGTTGTAAATGGTTTTGCAACAGCAGTGGGATTCTTCATTGCCATCTGCATTATGGCCGGAATCCGTGAAAAAATTGAATATAACGATATCCCAAAACCTTTCCAGGGTACGGCAATCGTGTTGATTACAGCTTGTTTGATGTCGATTGCGTTTATGGGATTCTCAGGAATGATTTAGGAGGAAAAAGAAGATGAGTATACAGGCAATTATCATTGCTGCGGTAATCGTCGGCGGTGTAGGTATTTTTATTGGATTTTTCCTTGGAATTTCCGGAGAAAAATTCAAAGTAGAAGTAGATGAGAGAGAAGAAGCAATTTTAGGTGTGCTTCCGGGAAATAACTGCGGCGGCTGCGGTTATGCGGGATGTTCCGGTCTTGCGGCGG
>CAYWXJ010000201.1:0-2657 GCA_964462405.1 uncultured Eubacterium sp. | reverse complement strand
GGGGCTTACGGCAGTTACGAATCCGGCGTCGAATTTGAAGTTAGCAAGCGGTATTGCTCCGGTAAAGCGTTTTTTAGAGGAAGGAATCAACGTGGCAATCGGAACAGACGGTCCGGCAAGCAATAATTGTCTGGATATGTTCCGGGAGATGTTCTTAGTCAGCGGATTAGCAAAGGTCCGGGAAAAAGATGCTGCCTGCGTATCGGCGGAAGAGGTGCTTTATATGGCAACCGCAGGAGGTGCAAGGGCTATGGGACTTACAGAGTGTGACTCCTTAGCGGAGGAGAAATTAGCGGATTTGATTCTGATTGATTTAAAGCAGCCGAATATGCAGCCGGAGAATCATTTTGTAAAAAACATCGTCTATTCCGGCAGCAAACAGAATGTACTGCTTACCATGGTGAATGGAAAGATATTATACGAAAAACAAAAGTTTTTTATTGGCGCCGCACCTGACGAGGTCTATCGCCGTGCCAATGAAATTATCAGGAGGATGCGGACATGATAATTACGTTTGTGCACCACAGTTGTTTTGTGGTGGAAACAGAAGAACGGGTATTGATTTTTGATTATTTCAGAAACGGAAATGTAAAGGGCTATGAATTTACCGGTGTACTGCCGGAGTTTGACAAGAACAAGCCGGTATATGTGTTTGCCAGTCATTTTCATCAGGATCATTTCGACCTGGAAATTTTAAAATGGGCAGAGGAATATCCGAAGATTCGGTATATTTTATCGAAGGATATAAGACTTTCGAACCGTTATTTAGAGCGGCATGGAATACCGGTAAGTGTAAAAGAAAAGATTACCTTTGTGCAGCCGGGAAAGCATTATAAAATAGATGACATAAAGATAGGGACTCTGCGTTCTACGGATGTGGGAGTTGCCTATCTGATTTACATGGAAGAAAAATATATTTACCATGGAGGAGATTTAAATCTCTGGAAATGGGAGGGAGCCGGAGAATTAGTAAACGGCAAGGAGACCAGAGCCTATAAGTTTGAAATCAACAAATTAAGGGATTATGAGATCGATGTTGCCTTTGTGCCGTTAGATTCCAGGCAGAAAAAATATGCGGCCGAGGGTCTTAAGTACTTTATGGAGAACGTAGATGCAAAGGTCATTTTTCCTATGCATATGTGGCAGGATTACAGTCCTATTGCAGCTTTTAAGTCTAAAACCGCCAATGGGGCATTTGCCAGAAGATTAGTAGATATTTCAGGAGAAAATGAGACATACGAGTTATAAGAAGTATGTTGAAGGAGTAAATGGAAATGAACGAAGAGGAGAAAAGAAGAGAGGAGATAGCAGAATACCGTTATTATGAGATGCCGATGGGAAGATATGATCTGGCACTGTTAGGGGATGCATGGATAACCACATATCGCACGGGAGAACAGCATTTTCATAATTACTATGAAATCGGTTACTGTCATTATGGCTCCGGTGTTGTATATATGGGAAAGGACAAGCCGGAATATTCTGACGGGACCATATCCCTGATACCGAGCAATTTTCCGCATGGTACCCACAGCGCA
Source organism: uncultured Eubacterium sp. (assembly GCA_964462405.1). GTDB lineage: Bacteria > Bacillota > Clostridia > Lachnospirales > Lachnospiraceae > Roseburia_B. The sequence goes on along the minus strand of CAYWXJ010000201.1, from coordinate 1,119 downwards.
GAGGGAAGTGTCTGCTTTTGGGAGTTGCTGTATCTGGATATTGCGGGATTTTTAGATGTCTGCTATAAGGAAGAACCGCATTATAAACAGCAGATATAAAACAGTAACAGTTCAGCGTAGGACTTTGCACTTGCTGCAAAGCCCGTAAGAATATGTAGATTTTTCCGAGCGTGAATCCGCCCCTTGCCGTAGGCAACTTTAAATGGACGGATTCAGTAACAGTGAAGCCGAAAGGCTGAACTGTTACATAAAACACAGGGAATTATGGTTTTTTAGTTGAAAAAATAAAATAAGTGTTCTATAATTTAAGAGATATTGCGATTTCAATAAGAATGGAGGAATACGCATGGGAGCATTTTTAGCAAGCTTTGGAAGCTATTTTGGTAATCTGATCTTTTTGGTAGTAGTAGCGTTGTTAGGAATATTTATCGGAAAGAAGCTGCGTGACCGTAAAGATGCAAAAACAGCATTGGAAGATTCCGATGCAAAGATAAAAGATAAATCATGATTTTGGAGGAATTTGTTGTGAAACAGAAATATGGAGTAAATGAGCTGCGCCGGATGTATCTGGAATTTTTTGAAAGCAAAGAGCATCTTGCAATGAAGAGCTTTTCCTTAGTGCCGCACAATGATAACAGCCTTTTGCTGATCAATGCAGGTATGGCACCGTTAAAGCCTTATTTTACCGGGCAGGAGATACCGCCGAAGCGGCGTGTGACAACCTGTCAGAAGTGTATCCGTACAGGTGATATTGAGAATGTCGGAAAGACAGCAAGACATCTGACTTTCTTTGAAATGCTTGGTAATTTCTCATTTGGTGACTACTTTAAGCATGAAGCTATTGCATGGTCCTGGGAATTTTTAACTAAGGTATTAGGTTTGGAAGAAGACCGTCTTTATCCGTCTATCTATGGAGAAGATGAGGAAGCGTTTGAAATCTGGAATAAAGAGATCGGCATTCCGGCTGACCGGATTACAAGGTTTTACAGAGATCCGGAAACCGGAGAATGCGATAACTTCTGGGAGCATGGTGCAGGACCCTGCGGTCCATGTTCTGAAATCTACTATGACCGTGGAGAGAAATATGGCTGCGGCAAGCCTGGCTGTACAGTAGGTTGT
>CAYWXJ010000200.1:0-2683 GCA_964462405.1 uncultured Eubacterium sp. | reverse complement strand
AAGGCTGCTTCATCTCCTCCGGCACCGGCACGGATTTCTACGATAACGTTCTTAGCATCATTCGGGTCTTTCGGAAGAAGAAGGATTTTTAACTTTTTCTCTAATTCTTCTACCTTTGCCTTGGATTCATTCAATTCTTCCTTGGCAAGCTCACGCATTTCTTCGTCGCTCTCTTCATCTAACAGCATCAAAGATTCTTCGATATTCTGCTTATTCTGTTTATACTCCTTATATGCGTCAACGATTGGCGTCAAATCGCTCTGCTCTTTCATCAGCTTACGAAAACGCTCTGCATCGGAAGCCACATCCGGCTCGCTCAACTGATTCAACACTTCTTCTAAACGCAATACAAGATCTTCTAACTTATCAAACATGGTTCATTCCCTTTCCTATTACTACCCGGTCAAGTCCCGCCAGGTCTTTTATCACCTTTATCTCACAGTATCCTGCCCGCCGCATCAGCCCGGACACCTCTCCTCCCTGGCTGCAGCCGATTTCAAACATCAGATAACCGTCCGGTTTCAGATATTGTTTTCCTTCCTCTATAATCTTCCGGTAAAACATCAGTCCATCTTCTTTGCCGTCTAACGCATCATAAGGTTCAAAATCCCGAACCTCCGGCATCAGCTTTTCAATCTCTGCGGTGGGAATATACGGCGGATTTGAAACAATCATATCAAACGTTCCTTTGATACTGTCAAATAAATTACTGGTTTCAAACCGCACAGATACTTCATTTAATTTAGCATTTTCTTTCGCCACAATCAATGCCTGTTTGGAAATATCTGCCGCAACTGCAGTGATTTTGGGTGCATTTTTCATAATACTGATGATAATGCAGCCGGAACCGGTACACAGATCTAACACTTCCATTTCCGGCTTTATCCGTTTTAATGCTTCCTCCACAAGCACTTCCGTATCCTGTCTTGGAATCAGCACATTGGAGTTTACCAGAAACTTTAATCCCATAAACTCCTGCTCTCCGGTAATATATTGCAGAGGAATCCGCTCTGCCCGCTTTTTTAAAACAGACTCATATTCAGATAGCTGCTCTTCTGTAATATCCTCATTCAAATGCATATAATAGAAATTCCTGTCTATTTTGCACACCATGGCAAGCAACAGCCAGGCATCCATCTTCGCATCATCAATTCCGTTCTCTTTTAATAATGCCTCTCCCTGATTCATCGATTCCCGATAGGTCATATGCTTCCCTGCTTTCTATATGAACCGCTATGCGTGTTCCTGCACCTCATTTATCTCTTTCACATAGGCCTTCCAGTCAAAGACCGCCTCTACGGACGCAATCGCAACCTCTATCATATCATCCTCCGGTTCTTTTGTGGTAATTTTCTGTAAAAGAAGTCCCGGCTTACTGAATATATTTACCAGAAAATTATCACTTCTTCCGGCTAACCGTATAAATTCATAGGAAACTCCTGCAATAACCGGAATCAAAAGCAGCCGTAAAAGCAACCGCAGCACACCGGAATCTACCCGTATGAACATAAAGAATACGATACTTATAAGCATAACGATCAGCAAAAAGCTGGTGCCGCATCGTTTGTGGAGTCTGGAGCTTTTGCGCACATTCTCTACATTCAAATCCATGCCATGTTCAATACAGTTGATGCATTTATGCTCTGCCCCATGATACATATATACCCGCTTAATATCCGACATCAAAGAAATTCCGGCTACATAGCCTACAAAAATCAAAAGCCGCAACACACCTTCCAGCAAAGCTATCAGCCATTGCGATGTAATTACCCTGCGAAACAGGATGGAAATTCCATAGGGAAGTATCATAAAAATTCCTATCGCCAGCACAATTGAGACCGCGACAGTCACTCCCATGAGAAAATCGTCTTTTTTGGCATTTTCCTCTTTTTTTTCTGCTTCCTCTTCTTCAAAAAAAGAAGCAGAAAAGGTCAACGCCTTCATTCCTAATGTCAAAGACTCTATAAAATTAAATACACCTCTGATAACAGGCATATCCTTTAACTTCTGATTTCTGATAGCACCTGTGTATTCAAAGTTTTCTACAACAATTTCCTGATTCGCTTTGCGGACTGCCACAGCATACTGATCGCCGTTCTTCATCATAACGCCTTCCATGACTGCCTGTCCGCCAATACCTGAATATCTCATATTTTTCTCCGATTTACCCTCAACCTGCAGGACCTGCCGCTGGCAGCTCCCTCCGGACGCTTTTGCACGAAAAAGGTTGAGATTACATTAACCTCAACCTTATCATGCACTGTATATTATTTCTGATCCATGCCGTATTTCTTATTGAACTTATCAATACGTCCACGCGCCTGAGCAGCCTTCTGCTGGCCTGTGTAGAATGGATGGCATTTGGAACAGATTTCAACGTGGATTTCCTGCTTTGTTGAACCTGTAACGAATGTATTGCCGCAGTTACATGTTACATTTGCCTGATAGTAATCTGGATGGATTCCTTCTCTCATGTTTTTCACCTCTCACATAATTCTCATATTTCAATCATCTGTTTCATATCCGAATCACGGATATACACGATTTCTATAATTGCTCATTTACATCCCGATAAACAGCTTTTTTAGTATAGCATACCAAAAACAAATATGCAAGTAGTTTGTAAAAAGAATTATTTTCGCTGTAATCTTTTATCCCATCAGATTTGTTGCACTCTGTATCC
>CAYWXJ010000199.1:0-2692 GCA_964462405.1 uncultured Eubacterium sp. | reverse complement strand
TACGTCTATGACTGTCTTTCTTATAATCGTTTTTTGCGGCGGCAGCAGGGCTTTTGACTTCTCTTGTGCGATTGCCGGTTCTTATATAGTTGTACTAAAAAGTGTACCTTTGTTTTCCTGTTATTCCTTGTAAATACAGAGTTTCTAAGGCCGCTAACCTCGATGCAATCCATGACACCGTACATGAGATGGCCCGCGATGAGGCTCGTCACGGAAAAGCATTTGAAGGACTTCTTAAGAGATACTTTGGTTAATCAGGACAAAGCCGGACCTTTAAATGGGTTGGATTGCGCATTATCTTTCCTGCCGGGCTTCCTATCCATCTGTTTCGATCGGATTCACATGTACCATAATATGCTTGATCTTCGGGAATTTTTCTTCTATACGGTTATGTACTTCTTCTGCAATTCTGTGTGCTTTCTGTAATGTATAGGAACCGTCTACTGCAATTTCCACATCCACATAGATTTTATTTCCGAAAATACGTGTCTGGAGTAAGTCTATGCCTGCCACATCGGGATTTTCCATAACACACTCATAGAGTTGTTTTTCTGTTTCATCGTCGCAGGAATGGTCCACCATTTTATCTACGGCATCTTTGAAAATTTCATACGCTGCTTTTACAATAAATACGAATATTACCAGACTGGCAATGGAATCCATAATCGGAAAGCCAAATCTTGCCCCCGCAATTCCAATCAACGCTCCTATGGAAGAAAAGGCATCCGAACGATGATGCCAGGCATCCGCCATGAGGGCACTTGAGTCAATCCTTTTTGCATAGAATTTTGTATACCAAAACATAACTTCCTTGCTGACAATGGACACGATTGCTGCAGCCAATGCCAACATTCCCGGCACCTGCAGCGTTTCATAATTTCCCTGAAAAATATTCTTACAAGCTTCCGCCCCAATTCCAAGCCCTGTTATAAAAAGAACCATTGCTAATAAGATCGCTGCAACGCATTCTAAGCGTTCATGACCGTAAGGATGCTCTCTATCGGATTCCTTTGACGCAAGCTTAATGCCAATCATGACCACAACTGTACTGCATACATCCGATGCCGAATGTATCGCATCACTGATCATTGCATTGGAATGTGCGATAATTCCTGCTAACATTTTCAATATAGAAAGCATCGTGTTTCCTATGATTGTCATTACGGAAACTCTGCTTGCCACCCTTTGAAAATCATCTTTTCCTTCCTGATTCGTTTGTGCGGACCTGTTTTCTGCCATATCAGTTACCTCCGGATTTTTACGCTCCATAAAGATGTTTCTCATATCGTCCACTGATACTCATGCCTTCTTTGACTACTACAAAAGCATTTACAGCCAATGAAACCTTGCCTACACTGAAATCCTTAAATTTCTTAGTAAAATACATCCCTACAATATCCATTTCTCCGCTGGAACCGCCGAAATGCAGCGCGATTCCGACACCGCATCCTCCGATGATACTGGCAGTCAGCATACCTACTACCGCCATCGCATTTCTTTTCCAGAAATTCTTATCTCTTATATCCATTGTAAATCGTTCTCCCCTCTTTTTCATCTTCTTTCAGATTACCATAAAGTGATTCTATCATGTATCATACAATTTTCCTACCGTGTGCCTCCGCGCTCAATATCCCTATAAGCAATACCATTATAAACCATGTCAGCGGTAAAGGTCTATTCACTTCACCCTTTTTTCTCAAAATTTATTACATCTGTTCGATTCTGGATAATATCTGCTTGTCAAGGTTCATCCGGGACTTGTTTCCATTCCGGTCAACTGGGATTACAGTATTCCTTATGGACTGTTATATAGCTTCAATGCCCCGGAGGACGTGCTTCGGTTTGTGGAAATGGTAAAAAAGTGTAATTTTGAAAATGGCAGTATTTGCCTGTAGCTTCTTTGTTTGTAATATGTTAGTATAACTTTCGTAACAATTACGTAACATTTAGGAGGAAACTATGAAGAAACGTATCGTATTAACAACTACATTATTAGCAGCAGCGGTACTGGGAAGTACACCAGTAACTTCCTATGCGGCGGAGGCAACAACAATTCAACTATCCACAAACAAATGTTATAAAGTGTACGCAGGACAGGGGACGGAAAGCTTAGCTCAAGTATTAAAGAAGCTTTGCATAAAACCGGACACAGATAGTTCGGATGAAAGTACGCTTTCCTATGCAGAACAGGTAGTAAAGCTTGTCAATGAGGAGCGTGCAAAGGCAGGACTTTCTGCACTTGAAATGAAGGCAGATATTACAACAGCAGCAAACGTAAGAACAAAAGAAATCCAGCAGACATTTTCACATACCAGACCGAACGGCAACAGTTTTAGCAGTGTATTGAGGGAACAGGGCGTATCCTTCAACGGTGCCGGAGAGAACATTGCCTGGGGCCAGAAATCTCCGGAGCAGGTCATGAATGCCTGGATGAACAGTGATGGACACCGGGCAAATATTTTAAATAAAAATTTCAAAAATATTGGTGTTGGCCATTATCAAGATGAAAATGGTGTAAATTACTGGGTGCAGTTGTTCACATACTAATTTATTTTCATATCTAATCACCATTTTCATCTATTGTATCAAAGTACCTGCAATGTTACAATATTTTATCAATACAATTTTTACAAGGAGAAATTCCCGTCTTTAGGATTTAGCACCATAATTATTTAGGACTTTAGTAAATATC
>CAYWXJ010000198.1:0-2740 GCA_964462405.1 uncultured Eubacterium sp. | reverse complement strand
GTAGTGGAAGGAACAGTTAAGAATGTAACAGATTTCGGTGCATTTATTGATTTAGGCGGAGCAGACGGACTCCTTCACATCTCTGAGATGTCATGGGGAAGAGTAGAAAGCCCTAAGAAAGCGCTCAAAGTTGGAGATACGGTTAAAGTCTTTATCAAAGACATCAACGATACTAAGATTGCATTAAGCATGAAATTCCCTGAGGAAAATCCATGGAATGATGCAGCTAACAAATTTGCAGTAGGAACGATTGTTACCGGAACCGTAGCACGTATGACAGATTTTGGCGCATTTGTGGAACTTGCGCCTGGAGTGGATGCTTTGCTTCATGTTTCTCAGATAGCAAAAGAGCATATCGAGAAGCCGTCTGACGTATTATCCGTTGGACAGGAAATCGAAGCTCAGATCGTTGATTTTAATGAAGAAGAGAAGAAGATCAGCTTAAGCATGAAAGTACTTTTATCTTCTGAGGAAGAAACTGCAGAAGAAGCGTCAGTAGAAGCCGCAGAAATAGAAGAAGCTGAAGAAGAGTAAAATAAATTTTATCATAATAGAAAGTTCGCGATGCGGACTTTCTATTCATATATATTGAAAGGTGGAGAATTTATGCTTGGTGATTATGAGAAATTTAAGAAAAACATTTACAGTCTGACACAGATTGATCTTAGTTCTTATAAAGAGAAGCAGATGCGCAGAAGAATTGATACCTTGATTACTAAGAATAAAGTGGCATCCTATGATGCATATGTGGAATTGATTAAAAAAGATAAAGATAAATTCGAACAATTCGTCAACTTCCTGACCATCAATGTATCTGAATTTTATCGCAATCCGGAGCAATGGAAGTTTTTAGACAATGATATTATTCCTGAATTGATTAAGAAATTCGGAAAGAATTTAAAAGTCTGGAGTGCTGCATGTTCTACCGGTGATGAACCATATTCGCTTGTAATGGCATTTTCGAAACATTTGCCATTGAATCAGATTAAGATTATTGCTACGGATATTGATAAACAGGTATTAGATACTGCCCGTATGGGACTTTACAATGAGAAGAGCATATCCGGTGTTCCGGAAGAGTTTAAAAAGAAATATTTTACAAAAATCGGCAGTTCTTATCAGATTTCAAACGATATTAAATCCCGTGTGGAATTTAAAGAACATAATCTTTTAAAGGACACTTATCCGACCGGATGCAATTTGATTGTATGCCGGAATGTATTGATTTACTTTACAGAAGATGCAAAGGAAGAGATTTATAAGAAGTTTAACCGGTCTCTTGTAAAAGACGGAGTCCTCTTTATTGGAAGTACGGAACAGATTATGAATTACAAAGAATTAAATTATCAGAGAAAGAGTTCTTTCTTCTTTACGAGAGAGGATTGACATAATTCAAAAACCGTCCTGGCACCAGGACGGTTTTTTTACTGCGGCCGCAGGTGCGCTCTTACTTACAAGAATTCAAAAGATGCGCAGCATATAACTGCAAAGCAGTTTCATCCTTAAGAAAATCTTCCGTCAGTTCAAAATAGGAGATTCGTGCATTCTTATCCGTATAGAAGCAGGGCGTAAAAAGCGGTTTTGTCTGCGGTAGGAATGTACCGGATTTTTTTGTGTAACAGGTTTGAGCGGTTGCCTTTTTCCGGTGTGCGGCATCCACAAAAGAAGCCACGCTTTTGTGAACCGCCATATCTTCCTCCGGCAGATAATAATAATCCTTATAATTGTCATAATAGAACTTCAGTTCGCCGTCAAATACCGGGACTAAAAGCTTAGCAGAGGTATTCTGACACCGCAGAGTGCAGAGCTCTCCCTGATAGAGAATGGACTTCGGAAAAACCACAGGTGTGGTAAGCTCAAATAAAAGCTCCTGTTTTTCGCAAAGGGAACCATAGGGGAAATAGGTTTCCTTCGTGACATTGAAAAGCTGTACCGGCAGGTCAAAAAGGTCCTGATAAGAAAAGAGTGGTAAAAGCTCCGTCATCCCAAGGACATCTTCATAATTATGTAACAGCAGCAGGGATTCCGGTTCTTTTTTCTGCTGTTTTTCATATTCATAATAGATAGGAATCAGTTCTTTTCCGGTGTAGGTATCCTCCCGTTTTATTTCTAAAAAATGTTCTATGGATTTCTGTTTTTTGTCCGGTAATTGGAATAGATGCGCATATTTTACCGTAAGCTTATACAAATCAATGTGAGAGGCGGAATTCAGATTTTTAAGCTCCGGATACAACAGCACCCTGGAATTTATAAACGGAATATCAAAGCGAAGTCCATTGAAGGTGATCAAAGTATGGGCAGGCTTGAGCATATGATAAAAAGCGGCTAAAATGTCTGCCTCTTCGGTCCGGTTCCTTGCAAGGAACTGATAAATATGAATATCGTCCTTATCCCTAAGAGCCAGACCAATCAGATATATAAAAGAATTTTTTGGAGAAAATCCGGTCGTTTCAATATCCAAAAAAACAAAATTTTCAGAAAAATACTGCCGTATATATATATTATCCGGCAACGGAACGGTTTTATGAATCTGTTTCATGAGAAATCCTTTCTGTTGTTCCTTAGCAGGTTAGCTAATTATAACATAATTTTAAAAAAAAATACAAAAATAGTCTGTCAAAATCGTCAAATTATGCTATAATTTACAAGATAGGATTTTTATATATTTTGTAAGATATAAAAATCAAATAGAATATTAGAAGAAAGTGGGGCACGAAAAATGGGTTTAATGACATTTAAA
>CAYWXJ010000197.1:0-2749 GCA_964462405.1 uncultured Eubacterium sp. | reverse complement strand
CTTTGGCTCAAACCAGGTAGATTTCGGCGGCATCAGGCGGTTTGCATCTGCTACGGCAAATAATTCCTGAATAGAAGTCGGATACATGGCAAACGCCGCTACGCAATCCTCCGCCACTCTGCGCTCTAATTCAGAAAGTCCACGGATTCCGCCCACAAAATCAAGCCGCTCATCTGTCTTAGGGTCATTGATTCCAAGTACCGGAGCAAACAGTAAATTCTGCAATAAAGATACATCTAAGCCCTCTACCGGGTCTTCACTTCTATCCTGTGCCTTTATGGTAAGTTCATACCATTTTCCCGCAAGATACATAGTGATTTTTCCCTTTTCCTCAGGACTTTTTGCTCCCGGAAGCTTAGTTACCGTAAAAATTTCCTTTACTTTTTCAAGGAAGGTTTCTTCCGTATAATCTCCAAAATCCTTAATGACACGGTTATAATCCATAATCATCAGCTCTTCATCCGGGAATAATACGGATAAAAAGTAATTAAACTCCTCCTCCCCGGTATAAGCCGGATTCTTTTCTCTACGCATAAATCCTACTTTTACTGCGGAAGCAGCTCTGTGATGCCCGTCTGCAATATAGATTTCTCCGATTGCAGCAAATGCACGCCGTATCTTTGTAATATCCTCTGCGGCGTCAATGCGGAATACTCTGTGGCGGATACTATCCTCAGATACAAAATCATAAAGTGCCGTTCCTTCCTTTGTACGGCTTACCACTTCCCGGATTACTGCATTGGCACGGTATGCTAAGAAAATCGGTCCTGTCTGGGCATTGCAGGAATCTACATGATGAATACGGTCTGCCTCTTTTTCTGCCCGTGTATTCTCATGCTTTTTTATCAAACCATTGGCATAGTCATCAATCGAAGCACATGCCACGATTCCTGTCTGTACTCTTTTGTCCATCGTAAGCTCATAAATATAATAACAGGGAGCTGCTTCTCTGATGAAATCCCCCTTCTCCACCATGTCCCAGAGTATATCATGCGCTTTCTGGTATACACGTTCATCATAAGTATCGACAGAATCGTCAAACTGTGTTTCCGCCCTGTCGATTTTTAAGAATGAATCCGGATTTTTTGCTACTGCTTCTTTTGCTTCTTTTCTGTTATAAACGTCATAAGGTAAAGCAGCAATCTTTGCCGCTTTACCTTCTGATGGACGGATACACAGAAATGGTTTGATTGTCGCCATTTTTGTTCTCCTTTTTATTTTACTACACGTACCTTTAATACACCTTCGATTGCCTTTAACTGCGCCACTACTTCCGGAGTTACCGGGGTATCAACATCTAATAAAGTATATGCATAATCTCCTTTGGATTTGTTCGTCATATCTTCAATATTAATGTCTGCATCTCCAAAAACGGAGGTATACTGTGCAATCATGCCCTTGATGTTCTTATGTAAAATTGCTATACGTCCTGCCTTGTCACAGCCGCCCATGCTGCAGTCCGGATAATTTACAGAATGCACGATATTACCATTCTCTAAGTAATCACGGATCTCACGAACTGCCATCATCGCACAGTTGTCTTCCGATTCTTCTGTGGAAGCCCCAAGATGCGGTGTTAAGATTACTCCTTCTTTTCCTGCTGTTGTAGGATTCGGGAAATCTGTGACATATCTTTTGACCTTCTTACTTGCCAACGCTTCAACGACTGCGGCTTCATCTACCAAAAGATCTCTTGCAAAGTTCAAAAGAACGACACCGTCTTTCATCTTCGCAATCGCATCCTTGTTAATCATGCCCTTTGTAGAATCCAAAAGCGGAACATGAATAGTAATGTAATCACATTCCCTGTAGATCTCTTCCACATTGCTGATATGCTTTACATTATGGGATAAGCTCCATGCTGCATTGACAGAAATGTATGGGTCATAGCCAAATACTTCCATTCCCAAGTGTGTTGCTGCATTTGCCACAAGGACACCGATCGCCCCTAATCCGATAACACCTAATTTCTTACCGGAAATCTCGCAGCCTGCATAATTCTTTTTCTGTTTTTCTGCTAATTTTGCAATATCTGCTTCCCCGCTGGATTCCTTAATCCATTCAATACCGCCTACTATATCACGGGAAGCAAGCAGCATTCCTGCAAGTACCATTTCTTTTACACCGTTTGCATTTGCACCCGGTGTATTGAATACAACGATTCCCTGCTCTGCGCATTTATCCAATGGAATGTTGTTTACACCGGCTCCTGCTCTTGCAACGGCTTCCAAGCCTGCCGGAAGCTCCAGTTCATGCATGGAAGCACTGCGGACCAGCACTGCCTCTGCATCCTTTAAATCATCTGCTTTTTTGTAATCCTCTGAAAATAAGTTCAATCCAACCTCTGCAATCGGATTTAAACAAGTATATTGAAACATAGATCTATCTCCTTTTTCATTATTACTCAAAATAGCATCTCTTGCTTATGCGTTATTTTTTTCGAACTCACACATAAATGCTACTAACTTCTCTACACCCTCTTTTGGCATAGCATTGTAAATAGAAGCTCTCATACCGCCTACAGAACGATGTCCCTTTAAGTTCTCAAAGCCTGCTTCTTTTGCTTCTTTTACGAATTTAGCATCTAATTCATCATTTCCTGTTACGAATGGTACATTCATTAAGGAACGGTCTTCCTTTACAACAGTTCCCTTGAATAATTTGCTTTCGTCTAAGAAATCATATAAAATCTTTGCTTTTTCTTCATTGCGCTCTTTCATTACGGAAAGTCCGCCCATTTTCTTTAACC
>CAYWXJ010000196.1:0-2909 GCA_964462405.1 uncultured Eubacterium sp. | reverse complement strand
TAAAGCCGCCTTTTTTCAATGCTGCATAATCAACTGCCATTCCCTTTTCCTCCTGTATAAATTGCCTCTTTAAAATCTTCAATCAAATCTTCAATGTCTTCAATTCCAAGACTGATTCGGATCAAATCCTCAAATACACCTGCTTCTTTCTTCTCCCGCTCTGTGCTATGGCAGCTCAGCGTAGATTCCGGATGGACGATCAATGTCTTCGTATCACCGATATTCGATACAATCCTCGGAATCTTTAAGGAGTTCATTATGGAGAATGCACGCTCTTTGCTTCCTACTCTTATCGTAAGAATAGCTCCATATCCGTTATTTAAAACACGTTCTGCCACCGGGTGCCATTTACTCGAGGAAAGTCCCGGATAATTAACGGTAATTCCTTCTATTCCATCTAAAAATCCGGCAAGCTCTGCCGCATTGTTGCAGGCACGCTCCATACGAAGCCCTAAAGTTTCCATACCGAGCAGATTGTAAAATGCTGTCTGCGGTGCAATACAGGCTCCTGTATTGCGGAAGAGACCATTCCTTAGCTTCGCCGTATAAGCAAACTTCCCAAACTTCTTATAATCCTTCATACCGGGATATTTATCCACATCCCACTTAAAATTGCCGCTGTCTGTAATCACACCGCTGATCGCATCGCTATTCCCATTTATATATTTAGAAGTGGAATTTATTACAATATCTGCGCCAAGGTCTATGGGTCTGACCAGATAGGGGGTCGCCACTGTATTATCCATAATCAGTGGAATCCCGTATCTATGTGCCAAATCCGCCAATGCCGGAATATCTGTCACATCCAGCTTGGGATTGCCGATGGTTTCTGCAAAAATCACGCGGGTTTTTTCTGAAATACTCTGTTTAATCTGTTCTAGATTACTGCTTTCCACAAATAAAGTATGTATACCAAACGCTTCGAGATCATGGAATAAGTCAATCGTTCCTCCATAGAGACTGGTGCTTGCAATAATCTCATCCCCTGTACCTGTGATGTTCATCAATGCGTTGGTGAGTGCTGCCATTCCGGAAGCACAGGCAACAGAAGCGATTCCCTTCTCTAATGCCGTCATCCGCTCTTCAAATGCAACAATCGTCGGATTATTGATTCTCGTATAAGAAAATCCGTTGGTCTTATTGTGAAACAGCTTCTCATGCTGTTCTGCTGACGGCTGATAGAACGCACTGGACTGATAGATTGGCGTCAATGTCGCTCCTGTCTGCACATCTCCATTCGCTGACTGATGCAAAAGTGCTGTATTAAAGCCCATAATTCCTGCTCCTTTTTCTTTTCATACTTAATCTATAGGAAATGTTGTGTTTATAATATAACCCCAACACTACCATTTGTCAACATGAAAAATGACAATTTTTTACACACTCCAAACATCATCCCGGAATACGATCTTACGATAGGTCTCAAATTTCACCCATTTATTAAAGAATGCACTTCCAATGCTGCTGCCTTCCTGATTTAATTCTGTAAGGAATGCATTTAATTTCTCTGCACTATCCACCAGCACCTCAAAACCGCGTCCGTTAATAACCGGCACACCGTCAAATGTAAAATTCTTCAGACTTGTTATGGAATCAATCTTCCTGTTGCGAACCCTGACTGCCACCTTATCCCGAAGCACTACAATGTCAAAGGTATCCGGATACCGGTAGCTCTCGCCTTCCACCGGAATCTCATCCCCTACCGTATACGTCTTGCTATCCGGACGAACCTTTGTGATGGTCATGCTCTCAAGGTTATAGTAAAATTCTTCGAAAATATCGCCGTTCGCTTTTAAATTGCCATATGCGAAAGCACATTTCAAGTCCGTACGGTCATCGACTGCGGAATTTTCAACGACACCGCAGGCAGAGGTCATATTCGTGACACGGTCAATTAAAATCAGTTCTCCAAGTGTCTTATGCTTTGTAAATTCATCAATAACAATCTTCTCCTGCAAAGAAAGATCGCAGACTGCAATCTCATTTTTCTTTAATCTAGAAACCGGAATATATTCGCCTGTATTGACATCAATCTTATACTGAATGCTTTTCAGGACACCCGGAATCTGCTTCGTTCCGATCTTTACAAAATAATCCTTGCCGACGCTAAGCTCACTGTCATCCATCCACAGAATTGTCGCCGTAAAGGATTTACTGAGCGGCAATTCTGTATCCTTAGCAAGCACGCAGCCCCTTGATACATCCACCTCTTTGTCAAGCTGAATGGTAATCGGACGTCCTGCATCTGCAGTATCCGTCTCCTGATCCCCGATCAAAATGCTCTTTATATGGGCATGTTCATTGCTTGGCAAGGTGATGATCTCATCTCCTACCGACACACTTCCCGATTCAATCTGCCCCTGAAATCCACGGAAGGTATGATCCGGGCGGCAAACACGCTGTACCGGCATGTAGAAACCTTCCTCCGTTTTCTTCTCTGATACGTCGATATTCTCTAAATATGTAAGCAATGCCTCGCCATCATACCATGCAATATTCTCTGACTTCTCTGTAACATTGTCTCCCTCGGTTGCGGAAACCGGAATAATCTTAACGCTGGCAAGAGAAAGCTCCTGTGAAAGTTCTGCAATCTGCCTCTCAATCTCCTGAAAACGCTTCTCATCATATCCGACTAAGTCCATTTTATTCACAGCAAATACAAAATATTTTATTCCCATTAAAGAGCAGATTCTCGCATGGCGTCTTGTCTGCACCAACACGCCCTGCTTTGCATCTACAAGGATGACTGCAAGGTCTGCAAAGGAAGCTCCGACTGCCATGTTGCGGGTATACTCTTCATGTCCCGGCGTGTCCGCAACGATAAAGCTTCTCTTATCGGTGGTAAAATAACGATAAGCCACATCAATCGTAATTCCCGGCTCCCGCTCTGCCATAAGACCGTCAAGCAG
>CAYWXJ010000195.1:0-2983 GCA_964462405.1 uncultured Eubacterium sp. | reverse complement strand
TACCAGAACCCTTACACATACCACCAATGGTCACTGTCGCGCCGCCCGCTTCAAAGGTGGCTGCCACTTCTTTTTCATGGGTATCTGTTGTCATAATGGCAAGCGCTGCATCATGTCCTGCTGCATCAGTATCCTTTAACTGCGGCACCATAGCTGCAACGCCGTAACAGATGCGGTCGATCGGAAGCTGCTTTCCGATGACGCCTGTAGATGCTACTAAAACAGATGCTTTAGGAATATTTAAAAGCTCTGACGCTTTCTCTGCTGTCTGCTTACAATAAGAAAAACCTTCCTCTCCGGTACATGCATTGGCAATCCCCGCATTGACTACAACTGCCTGTGCAAATTTACTGTTTGTCACGATCTCTTTATCCCATTTTACCGGGGCTGCTTTTACAACATTTGTGGTAAAGGTTCCCGCCGCCTTACAGGGAAGGTTGCTGTAAATCAACGCCATATCGGTTCTGTCTGCATACTTGATTCCTGCTGCTGTTGATGCTGCCATAAATCCTTTTGCAGCGGTTACTCCGCCCTTTATCTTTTCCATATGCTTTTCCTCCTCTATCCTCACGGTACTTCTATTTTTCATTAAATCTGGTGATATTTTCTTCATTTAAGGTAAAATCATAGTAGTTTAAGTCATTACGGAAGGTCCAGCCGACACTTTTCCAGAACTGGTTGCCCACCGCATTATCCGTAAACGCAATCAGACACACCTTATTGATTTTTTCTGCCTGCAATGCCTTCATGGCGGCTACTGCCATTGCTTTTCCGATTCCGTGCTTTCTGCAGTCCTCCCTGACACAGACATGGTAAAAACATCCTCTTCTTCCGTCGTGTCCGCAGAGGATCGCACCGACGACTGCTCCCTCTAACTCCGCTACAATGCTTGTGGTAGGGTTTCTTGTAATAAAGCGTTCCACGCCCTCTCTTGAATCATCAATACTTCGGATTCCAAACCCTTTAATGCCCATCCAAAGCTCATATACCCTGTCGTAATCCTCCAGCTTCATTTCACGGATTGTATAATTTATTGTATTGTCCATAACTCTCCTTACGGGAACATCGGAACTAATTCAAGTCCCTCTGACTCCTTTTCGCCAAATAGAAGATTCATATTCTGAACCGCCTGTCCTGCTGCACCTTTTACCAGATTATCCAAAGCTCCCATCATAATGATGCGTCCGGTTCGCTCATCAATCATAAAGCCCACATCTACATAATTGCTGCCCTCTACCCACTTTGTTTCCGGGCAGACATCCTTCTCTAATACACGGACAAATTTCTCATCGGTATAATATTTATCATAAGCTGCCTTCACCTGCTCATAGGCAGGATACCAAAGACTTCCGTCACTCTGTTTTACTTTCTTAAGGGACGCATATTCTGTCACTAAAATTCCCCGATTCATCGGTACAAGATGCGGTGTGAAATTCACTTTGATTTCTCTGCCTGCCGCATAGCCTAACTGCTCTTCGATCTCCGGCGTATGTCTGTGTGATGCCACACTATATGCCTTGATATTTTCATTGACCTCACAGTAGAGATTTGGCACCTTTGCTCCCCTGCCTGCCCCGGAGGTTCCTGACTTCGCATCAATAATCAGCGTATCTGCATCAATCAATCCCTCTTTTACTAAGGGATATGCCGTTAAAATGGAACAGGTGGTATAACAGCCCGGATTTGCAACTAATCTTGCCTTTTTCACCAGTTCTCTGTTAATCTCGCAAAGACCGTAAACCGCTTCTTCAATAAACTGCGGCGATTTGTGTGCAATCTTATACCACTCTTCATAAACAGATACATCTTTGATCCGGTAATCCGCACTTAAATCTACGATCTTAACCTGGCTTAATATCTCCTCTGTCAGGATGGAAGCCAGATAACCCTGCGGGGTTGCGGTAAAAATTACATCGACCTGTTTTGCAAGCTCTTCGATGTTATCGTCTAAGCATTTGTCCTCTACCAATTCGAACATATTCTGGTAAACTTCTGCGTATTTCCTATCTATGTAGCTTCTCGAACCGAACCATTTGATTTCTACATTCTTATGTCCGAGAAGGATTCTTACTAATTCTCCTCCTGCATATCCCGTCGCTCCGATAATTCCTGCTTTAATCATGTTATCACTCTGCTTTCTTTTGAAATTTTTATTGTAAAATTTGCCAATAAAACTGCAATTTATATATTAGTACAAACTTCATCTTTTGGCAATACGGCTGTCATATAAATTCGCTGTGAGGAATGGCAGTGGCAAGTTTTATGACTTGAGCCTTCGGGGGAAATGCGGCTCCGGCAGGATGTTGCTATGCTGCTCTTTCTGACGGACCATTATAAACGGTCCCTTATAAACAATGATGCATAACCTCAGTACCTTCCCCTTATTCATTTTGCATAATTATACATTCAAAATTAATATTATGCAACCCTTTTTTCACTTTTATTTCAAAGAATTTGTAAACACTGCCCTTTTGCACACTATTTCTGTATTTTCATAACAAAAATATGTATATTTTTTCACTTGCCTTTTTATACAACTTGTTGTATATTATCTTTAGCAACAGAATGTGTAAATCCTGTAAATTTCTGTCAGGGAAAGGATTCATATTCATACATATAAGAAAGGAAGTATTTTCACTATGAAAGAAAAAGTTATCTTAGCTTACTCCGGTGGTCTTGATACGACTGCTATCATTCCATGGTTAAAGGAGAATTACGATTACGAAGTTATCTGCTGCTGCATCGACTGCGGACAGGAGGAAGAATTAGACGGATTAGAAGAGCGTGCTAAATTATCCGGCGCAAGCAAATTATATATTGAAGATATTGTAGATGAATTTTGCGATGATTATATTGTACCTTGTGTACAGGCAGGTGCTGTCTATGAGAACAAATATCTGCTCGGCACTTCCATGGCTCGTCCGGGTATTGCAAAGAAGTTAGTTGAAATTGCAAGAAAAGAAGGTGCTTCCGCTATCTGCCA
>CAYWXJ010000194.1:0-3061 GCA_964462405.1 uncultured Eubacterium sp. | reverse complement strand
GCAACAATCCAATAAATTTTAGCCACAAATGTTACAAAAAAGCTTGACCACTACAGGACTGAAAAGAAACCCGGATAATAAGTATCAGATTATCCATGATGATGAAACTGTCCAAAACGTAGTACGGATATTTGAAATGTTCCTTGATGGGACAACTTATGCGGAGATAGCGGCTGCATTCAATAAGGAGGGGCTGCTGAATCCGAGGGCATATAAGCGTTTTAAAAGTACAGGAAGTATACCGGATACCTTTGACATCAGGTGGCAGGCTGGCACGATTCCGAAATTGTTGTCTAACCGTTATTACGCTGGGGACAGCGTGCATGGGCAGCATTCCAATGATTCCTTCCGGGAAAAGAAACAGCAAATGGAGCCGGAGGAAAACTGGATTATCGTTGAAGATACCCATGAGCCGGTGGTGTCAAAGGAGATGTTTGAGAAGGTGCAAAAAGAAATGGAGAGAAGAAAAGCAGAACATAAGACTGCAAAATCTCCGGGCAAATATAGTGTGGCAGACCGTAACTTTTTTGGAAATAAAATTGTCTGTGCAGACTGTGGAAAGACCATGTACCTGCAGCGGAGCGGTCCTGACAAGGCAGCATTTAACTGTGGCTCACATATGTTAAAGAAGAAATGTTCCTCACACCGGGTACATGATACGGATGTGTATGACAAGGTATTAAAGGTCATCCACACCCACATGAATGTGTACATTGACAAAGTGGATATGATACGCCGGATGAATGAGCGTCAGGAAAGCATTGCAAGGTATGATATTTTAGGAAAAGAAATCCGTAAATGTCATAAAGAACTGAACAAGCTGGCAGCGAATAAGGAAAGACTTTACGAGGATTATGTCAGTCATATTATTGATGCGGAGCAGTATGAGAGTTTCAAGGAACAGGATGCAATCCGGGAGGAGGAACTGAAAGCAAGGATAGAAGAAATTTCGGAACACAGGGCTGGGTATGCTATTGATTTTCATACTGATAAAGAATGGGAAAAAGTGATTGATACTTACAGGCACAAACGAAAACTAACAAAGAAAATGGTGGATGCTTTCGTGGAGAAAATTGAAGTCAATGAGGATCGTTCCATTAACATTCATCTGGTTTATGATGACATGTTGAAAGAACTGGTATGTTACGCAAAGGAAAGAGAGGCAGAGTATGGAAAATAATACGGTAATTGGTATGTATATCCGCCTTTCTGACGAGGACAGGAATGTGGACGGATGCGAAAAGACAGAAAGCAACAGTATATCAGCACAGCGTAATTTGATTACTTCCTATATTAACAGCCGGGAAGAATTGAAAAATTGTGAAATAATGGAATATGCCGATGATGGGTACAGCGGCACAAATTTCCAAAGACCACAGTTCCAGCAGATGATGATGGATGCCAGACGGGGCAATATCAGCACGATTATTGTGAAAGATTTTTCAAGGTTTGGACGTGACCATCTTGAGGTTGGAAACTTCCTTGAAAGAATACTCCCTGTCTTGCAGATTCGATTTATTTCAATAAATGACAATTTTGATAGTGAGGAATGCCGGGGAATGACAGGCGGTATGAGTGTTGCTCTGAAAAATATCCTCAATGCCATGTACAGCAGAGATTTATCTATGAAGGTAAAAACAGCAATGAACACCAGAGCAGCCAGAGGGGAATATGTATCAGCGTTCGTGGCATATGGATACCGGAAAAACCCGGAGGATATACACCAGCTTGTTATTGATCCGGAAGCGGCAGAAGTTGTAAAACTCATATTCACAATGGCAGCGGAAGGAAAGACAAAATCGGAAATATGCCGATACCTGAATGAAAACGGGGTTATGACACCCACCGAGCATATCAGAAGAAATGGTGTGAATAAGACCATTTTTCACGAAAAAGAGTTAAAGCTGTGGAGCAGTACATCAATCGGGGACATGCTGAAAAATGAGGTCTATCTTGGAAAAACGATAAGGAATAAAACAAGTAATGCTCATGTTGGTTCAAAAAGGCAGATAAAAAATGATCGTTCTGAATGGTGTGTTGTGGAAGGGACGCACGAGCCTATTGTGTCGCAGGAACTGTTTGATCGGGCGAATGAAAAGGCATTTACGCATGTTCCAAAGAAATATGTAAAAAGAAAAAAGCTATCGCCGCTGCTGTTTTGTCCGTATTGTGACCGATATATGAGCTTCGGCGGTGGCAGACACCTGAATTACCGCTGTTCCCAATTAAGCCATACAGGGATACCGGAATGTAAGCAGAGTAAGATAAACCGTGAGCTTTTAGAAAATCTTCTTCTTAATTGTACGAGGGAAATGGTAAATTTCGTATCAGCCACCCTAAAGTGCAGGAAAAAGCAATGGTCGGAAAGCTGTATGCTGTCAGAAGAGATAGAAGCATTACAGAGTGAAAAGAAAAGACTTTCTGCGAGAAAATTTACCATATACGATGATTACCGTAATGGGAACAGCAACAGGGAAAAGTATCTGCATAATCTTGAAAAGATACAGGGAAGGCTTGAAGAAATCGGCAGATTGCTTCCTGAATTGGAATGTCGCATGAAAGAAGCAAAAGATAAAATGGAAACGGTAAGCGAAAAAGAAAACAGTCTGGCAGATATAGCAGCATTAAAGACTTTTGATAGGGAAGTGTTGTCAAAGGTCATTGACAAGGTGTACGTTTATGGACCAGACAGGGTGGAGATCATCTGGAAGGCAGACGATATTTTCTTTCGTGAAGAGTTACCGGAAGAGAGAAAGGTTATCAATCCGGCTGAAATGTCTTATGTCAATGAAGGGTAGTAAGTATATGGTAAAAACATGATAGGGTAGTTGCAAGGCATCACGGACAGCTTGTTTGTCTGTGGTGCTTTTTGCAAAAAAGAATAATATTTTTTTTAGATTTTACTTGACAAAAGCAGAATTACTTGCTCTTACCTACAATGATATTGACTTTGAGAAGCGAACCATTTCCGTAAACAAGTCTTATCAGCGGATAGAGGGCAGGGATATTATTACTCCGCCTAAAACGCCAAAAAGCAAAAGGGTTATCACGATACCGCCAT
>CAYWXJ010000193.1:0-3102 GCA_964462405.1 uncultured Eubacterium sp. | reverse complement strand
AAGTACCTGCAATGTTACAATATTTTATCAATACAATTTTTACAAGGAGAAATTCTATGATTATCAATACCGGAAGCAGGACAGACATTCCTGCCTATTACAGTGAATGGTTCTGCAACCGAATAAAGGAAGGATATGTTCTGGTAAGAAACCCTTATTACCCGCAGCAGGTATCTAAATACCGCCTGTCACCGGATATTGTCGATATACTCTGTTTTTGTACCAAAAACCCGGCTCCGATGCTGAACAGGCTGGAGGAGCTTTTAGCATTTCCGCAGTTCTGGTTTGTTACGATAACTCCTTACGGAAAGGATATTGAGCCTAATGTTCCCGATAAAGCTAAGGTTATTGCAGACTTTCAGCGTCTGTCACAAATAGTCGGAACCCACGCCATCGGCTGGCGTTATGACCCGATATTCATAACGGAAAAATATTCCCTTGCCTTTCATTTAGACAGCTTTTTAGATATGGCAAAAAGCCTCTGTACCTATACCGAATGGTGTGTCATCAGTTTTATTGATTTATATGAAAAGACAAAACGCAATTTCCCCGGAATAAAAGAAGTTTCAAAAGCAGACCAGGAAACACTTGTCAGGGAATTTGTCCGCATCGGAAAAAAATATGGAATTTCTATTCGTACCTGCTGTGAAAACAATGATTTTGCCAGATTTGGCGCGGATGTTTCCGGCTGCATGACGCAGCCTGTCTTAGAAAAAGCTGCCGGCTGCTCTTTTTTGGTTCCAAATAAGAAATATACCACAAGAGAGCAGTGCTGCTGCCTGCTTGGAAATGACATTGGAATGTATAACACCTGCGGACACGGCTGTCTATACTGCTATGCGAATTATGACAGGAAAACCGTAACCGGGAACATGCTGCTGCACGACCCCTGTTCTCCATTTTTAATCGGTAATTTCCGGGACGGAGATATTGTCAAAGAAACAAAACAGGTGTCTTTTCGAGACGGACAGTTGAACCTGTTTGACTATATTTGATTCTCTTCCTTTAAATATATAAGCCGATGGATTAGTCAACATTAAGATTTATTTAGAAGGTATGAACCGCCATATCCATAAGCTCCCGCTCTGCCTCTATTTCATTCGGATATGGATAGCTGCGTGCGCATATCTCAAACTGCTCTTTTATACCCTCTGCTTTTTTTACATCCTTCGCTGCCAACAGCGCATATATGTATTCCGTCCGCAGAACGGAAGGATAGTTCTTCATTGTTTTCATAAATTTCTTTAATTCCGGTGTCAGAAACTCATCCGGCTTTTCTTTAGGGTCTTCTCCCAACAGTTTCGCACAAATCAAATCACAGATCAGCAGATTCCGGTGTATATCCACCATTGCAGTATCTTTTTCAAGCAACTTTTCTATACATTCCTCTGCTTCTGCAAATCTGCGCTCATCCATGAGCCGCTCACAGGCAAATACTGCAAGTACCGCCGTCATGCTATTCTTTAAACCCGTGTCTGACGGCATTTCAAACCATTCCGACGGCATATCCTTCATGCGGACGCCTTCTGCCACTTGGGCATTTGCTTTGATCTGAATCCATAAGGAACGCATAGCTTCCCTGTCTTTTCCAAGGGATAAGGCATTGTATCCGTCATTATCCACCATTCCGAGCCGCAATGGGATTCCGTTTAAAAGTCCACTGAGCAGCCCTGTAATCGCCAGCGACCAGAAAATGACGAAAAGCACGGGAATTTCAGCTCGAATATATGCCAGCACAAAGCATACTCCGCTTACAAGCAGATTCATAAGGGAACCGCCAAGATTGTAAAGAACGATTGGAAATTTACCGTCTTTCATATCCGGCGGACTCATCAGACACTGTCCTCCGGTTCCGGCAATGGAAAAACGCTTACAGCGCAGCCTTCCGTCTTCCCGAATCCACATAAAGCTCCCAATCCGAAAGGACGTAAACTCGTAGCCTGTCAATGCTCCAAAGACCAGATGCCCGAACTCATGAAAAATAATTTGTAGCCAAAGTGCCAGTGCAAGCACAAATAACATCAATCCGATGCAAATCAATTCTTCTCCAATCGATAGCTGTTCTTTTAAAATCAGTTTTATATATTTTCCAAAAGTAATTCCGATTGCCAGACCTAACCCTGCCATAATGGCAGCCGCCAGTATTTTCTGTCCGATTGTTTTTTTCTTTTTTCCTTGTCCGCTCATGTTCTTCTCCCCGATTTCTTTCTATATTATAATTCTTCCTCACATTTCTCTTTATTCTGACCATTATAGTACAGCTCTGAAAGGTTATCAATGTCTCAATTATAAAAAAATAAAGGGGGTGTCGCAAAATCATCAAATTAGATGATTTTGCGACACCCCCTTCGGTATTTACTCCGTCTGTGTGTCAAGCTTCTGGTATTTGTAAGGATTTTTTTCTCTGCAGAATATAAACTTAAACACTGTTCGGATGAGCGGCTGTATAAAGAATAACTGTGTAAAAAATGCAAATGGGAAGTTAAAGCATACCAGCTTTAACCAATTCGCAAGCAATGTAGCGATATGAAAACCTGTATAATATGGATAATACATGATCGCAGCCAAAAAGCTCATTGCAGGACACATCAGCCCTACTGTAGTACAGATAATGGCTGTTTCAAACATCACCGGATGAGTTTCACGGGGATCAAATACTTTCGATGCCAGTTTAAAGGAACAGGGACTTCCCATGAGCACTTCAAGGGCATATGCACAGATAAACTCGCAGATAACAACTGCCCAGATTGGAAGCATATGTCCAAACATATAGACGCCTCCCTGTGCATGAATCGCATGTAAAACACTGTCCGCCCCGGTTATAGTCATAAGCACATTTCCGTTTACAACATAAAGGCTATAAAAAATATAAGCATGAACGGTTACGATAACTGTAAGAAGGGCAAATACCATTCTCTGAAATTGATTTTGCGGCATAAAAAAACGCTCCTTTTCTTTTTTACGCACAAAAAAACACAAGCCGCCATACATGGTCCGAATACAAAAACATAGCTTCCGTGATCAGATTTACGTGCAAAGCACTACTTGTGTCGTTTATGTATCGTTATTTTATTTCCGGTGGAGATTATAGCACAAATTTTT
>CAYWXJ010000192.1:0-3141 GCA_964462405.1 uncultured Eubacterium sp. | reverse complement strand
GGGAGAAGAGAAGCTCACCCTGAACGCTATTTTGAACCAGCGTTCCCAGGATGTGCTGACTGCCAATAACTGGAATGTATGTCAGTATGCAGTGCTACTCCATATGTTAGCCCAGGTCTGTGATATGCAGGTGGGAGAGCTTGTACATGTCATTGCGGATGCACATATTTATGACAGACATATTCCATTGGTGGAAGAGCTGATTACAAGAGAGCAGCATCCGGCACCGAAATTCTGGTTAAATCCGGAAATCAAAGATTTCTATCAATTTACGCCGGAGGATGTCCGGCTGGAGGATTATGTGACAGGACCGCAGATTAAAAATATTCCGGTGGCAGTTTAGGACTGGCTGAAAGAAATGTGTCAGCCTGCGAAAAGGAGGTATCCAATATGAATTTAATTGCAGCAGTAGATAAAAACTGGGCGATTGGAAGAGATAATAAATTATTGGTAAGTATTCCGGCGGATATGAAATTCTTTCGGGAAACTACAATGGGGAAGGTCGTCGTCATGGGGAGGAAGACCTTAGAGAGCTTTCCGAATGGTCTTCCTCTGAAAAACAGAACCAATATCGTTTTAACAGCAAATCCGTTTTTTCGGGTTGACGGAGCCGTTATTGTGCACTCCAGGGAAGAATTAGAGACTGAATTGAAAAAGTATAACAGTGAGGATATTTATGTCATTGGCGGTGAGAGCATTTACCGTATGCTTTTAGACGAATGCGATACGGCGCACATTACCAAAATTGATTACGCTTATGAAGCAGATGCATTTTTCCCTGACTTAGATGAACATCCGGATTGGGAGATTGCAGCAGACAGCGAAGAACAGACTTATTTTGATTTAGAGTTTTATTTCCTGAAATATAAGAAGGTTAAATAACAAAAGAGGAGAACATGGAAAATTTTATATTCAGCCTGAATGTGACTGTTCCCATTTTTCTGGTAATGGTGCTTGGCTGGGCATTGAAAAAGAGGGGAATGCTGAATGACAATTTTGTGACCGTGGCGAACAAATTCAATTTTAAAGTAACGCTTCCGGTTATGCTGTTTTTAGATCTTTCCGCAGTAGATATTTATGAAACTTTTGACTTCAAATATGTACTGTTCTGTGCGGTTGTAAGCTCTGTCTGTTTTTGGAGCATCTGGGCATTTACCAGACTTTTTATGAAGGAAAAGAGTATGCGGGGAGCATTTGTACAGGCGTCTTTCCGCAGCAGTGCAGCAGTCATGGGTCTGGCATTTATTGATAATATCTATGGAAGCTCTATCATGGGTCCCATGATGATTATCGGAGCTGTTCCACTGTATAATATCTATTCCGTCATTGTGCTGACCTTCGAAGGAGAGCAGCCGGACGGAAAAAAGGATACGTCAAAGATAAAACAGGCATGTATCAATATAATCAAGAATCCGATTATTATAGCGATTGCGTTAGGAACTGCAGCAGCACTTCTGAAGCTGGATTTTCCGGTGATGATGGATAAGACATTAGAGAATGTGGCAAAGATGGCAACGCCGTTAGCACTTGTCGCAATGGGAGCCGGATTCCGGGGAAGGGAAGCCTTAGCAAAAATCAGGCCGACCCTTGCGGCTGCGTTTATCAAGCTGGTCGGTCAGGCAGCAGTATTTATCCCGATTGCTGCAAAAATGGGATTTACCGGTGAGAAAATGATTGCAATTTTAATTATGCTTGCCGCACCCACAACTCCAAGCTGTTATATTATGGCAAAAAATATGAATAACGACGGGGATTTGACTGCAAGTGTCGTAATGGCAACAACACTTTTAGCAGCATTTACTCTGACAGGATGGATATTTATACTAAAGACATTAGGATTGATATAGGAGGCATACATTGCAAATGGATATAACAGGAAGAAAATTATTTGTAAGAGCCTTATTAGAAGAAGGCGTTGATACTATTTTTGGTTATCCGGGCGGAATGGTTACGGATTTGATGGACGAATTGTATAAGCAGGAGGATATTCGCTTAGTACTTCCCCGCCATGAGCAGGCGTTGATTCATGAGGCGGAGGGCTATGCAAAATCCACCGGGAAAGTCGGAGTCTGTTTAGTGACCAGCGGGCCGGGAGCCACAAATACCATTACGGGACTTGCAGATGCGCATTATGATAATATTCCTTTAGTTTGCTTTACAGGGCAGGTGCCGTTAAATCTCATAGGAAATGATGCATTCCAGGAGGTCGATATTGTAGGTATGACCCGAAGCATCACGAAATATGGTGTGACTGTCCGTGACAGAAAGGATTTAGGAAAGATTATCAAGATGGCTTTCCATATCGCAAGAACCGGAAAGCCGGGTCCGGTACTTATTGACCTTCCTAAGGATATTCAGTTAGAGACCGGTGACAGCAGTTATCCCGAAACAGTAAACATCCGGGGCTATAAACCCAATGAAGGTGTTCATGTGGGACAGTTGAAAAAAGCCTATAAGCTGTTAAAATCAGCGCAGAAACCGTTGATTTTAGCCGGGGGCGGCGTACTGATCGGAAATGCAGAAGATGAGCTGCAGCAGTTCGCCTGTAAGATGAAGGTACCGGTAGTTACCACGATTATGGGAAAAGGGGCGTTGCCTGCAGACAGTCCCTACTATGTGGGAAACTGCGGTATGCATGGAAAATATGCGGCAAATAAAGCAGTATCTGCCTGTGATGTACTGTTTTCTATCGGAACCCGTTTTAACGACCGTATTACCGGAGATTTGAATGAATTTGCACCCAATGCAAAGATTGTACATATTGATATTGATACAGCCTCCATTTCCAGAAACGTAGTGGTAGATGTGCCAATCGTAGCAGATGCGAAGTTGGCGTTAGAGAAGCTAAACGAATGGGCAGAGCCGAAAAAGACAAAGCAGTGGATAGAGGAAATCCATGCCTGGGATGCGGAAAATCCCCTTGAAATGCGGAGGGACAGAGGGATGACTCCTCAGATGATTATGGAAGGCATCAATGCAGAGTTTGATTCCTGTATTATTACAACGGATGTAGGACAGCATCAGATGTGGGCAACCCAGTATTTAGAGTTTGGCGGCAGTAAAAAGTTTATGACCTCCGGCGGATTAGGAACCATGGGCTTCGGTTTCCCTGCCGCAATTGGAGCGAAAATCGGAAACCCC
>CAYWXJ010000191.1:0-3164 GCA_964462405.1 uncultured Eubacterium sp. | reverse complement strand
AAAGCCAATAAAGGCTTTTAGGAGTCTTGGGTGGGGTTGGACTGTCAAACAACCGTACATAAAATGCTAAAAAAATACAATATCATGTAAAAAATGCTAAAAAACACTTGTGTTTTTCTTAATATAATTTATAATAAAATAAGATTATAGTAAGAAGAGTATGCCAGAAAGGAGATAATATGTTTTCGACGAATGTATATAATTATATTAATGTATTAAATAAAGCTGCAGATGCAAGCTGGCTGAGAGAAGAGACGATCAGCAATAATATTGCAAATGCCAATACGCCGGGGTATAAGAGGAAAGATGTTGATTTTCAGAGTGTATTAAGAACAGAACTTGGAAATATGAAATACGATACATTAGACAGCAAAGTAGACCATACTAACCTGGATCATTTAAATGTGACTACATATGTTGATGCGGCAAACTATTCTTATCGAATTGATGAGAATAATGTAGATATTGATACCGAAAATGTAGAATTAGCATCGGAAAAAATACGTTATGATGCAATTACAGACAGTATGACACAGGAATTTTCGAGACTAAAGTCAGTGATGAGCTGATTGCAGATAAAGTGAGGAGGAAATCTTATGGCATTATTTCAGGCATTTGATATTAGTGCTTCCGGCATGACCGCAGAACGGTTCCGGACAGATATTATTGCAGAAAATGTGGCAAATGTGAACACAACAAGAACAGAGGATGGAACACCTTACCGTCGTAAGATTGTCACCTTTGCAGAGAAGAATAATATTTCTTTTCTGGATGTGTTGTCAAGAACGTCACGTCAGGCTTATGGCGGGGACGGAGTAAAGGTTTCGAAGGTTTTAGAAGATGAAGAGACCGAATTTATAATGGAATATGATCCGGCGCATCCGGATGCAGACGAGAACGGATATGTTTCCTATCCGAATGTAAATATTGTGACAGAGATGACAAATCTGATTGATGCGAGCAGAGGATATGAAGCAAATGTAACCGCATTCAATGCGGTAAAATCTATGGCACAGTCTGGATTGCAGGTAGGTAAACAATAAGCAGGATTAGGATCAGGAGGTAACGAAAATGGATATAGCTTCATTGACCAATATATCTTCGGATTATATTGCGCAGGCTTATGATTTGAGCAGAGTATCCTCGCAGGATGAGAACGAAGAAAGCTTCGGTTCTGTTTTAGATGCAGCAATGAATATGATTAGCGAAACAAATGACTATCAGAACGCTGCCGAATCAGCAGAGATTCAATTTGCTCTTGGAGAAGCAACAAGTACACATGAATTAGCGGTTGCGCAGCAGAAAGCGAATATAGCTTTGCAATATACAGTTGCAGTTCGCGATAAAGTGATAGAAGCGTACCGTGAAATTATGAATATGTCTATTTAGTGGGTAGGGAAGTATTATGCCGGAGAATGTGCAGAATATTATAAATAAAGTAAAAGAATGGTGGAAAAAGTTTTCAATAAAGCAGAAGACGCTGCTGATTAGTATCACTGCTGTTATCATATTGGCATTGGTGATATTAGCTGCTGTAATGAGCCAGCCGAAAATGGTTACGCTGATCACCTGTGAGAATGCGACGCAGGCGTCGCAGGTTAAGAATCTTTTAGACGGAGAAGGGATTGATGCGGACATTTCACAGGATGGTCTTACCTTTTCTGTCAATAGTAAAGATGAAGCAAATGCTTCTATTTTATTAGGAGCAAATGAGATCCCGACAGAGGGATACAGTATTGATAATGTGTTTGACGGAAGCTTCAGCACAACGGAATCCGATAAGAATAAAAAATACCAGTTATATTTAGAGAAAAAGTTTGAGGATCAGCTTGCGACGATTTCGAATGTACAAAGCGCGTCCGTTTCACTTTCTATTCCGGAAGACGACGGAACGATTATTACTATGAACCAGGAAACCTATGCAAGCGTTATTTTGCAGTTGAATGGCGAAATGGGAGAAGAGCAGGCGGCCGGAATCGCAAAATTTATTGCTACCGAGGTCGGAAATGATTCTACAGACAATATATTACTGATTGATTCGGACGGAAATGTTCTGTTTTCAGGCGGAGACACTTCTACTGCCATAGGAACTGCAAATTCACAGCTATCTGTGAAGAGCAAAGCAGAGAATATGGTGAAGAGTGAAGTCAAGGATGTTGTCCTGGGAACAGATGTTTATGATAATGTGGAAGTCGGACTTAATCTGGTAATGGACTTTGACACAGAAGAATATACAAACCATCATTATTATTTGGATGAAGGTCAGGAACAGGGCTATTTAGATAGCAGAAGTACCTTTGAATCGGAAGCGACCGGTGGCGAAGCAGGAGTTCCGGGAACGGATTCAAATGATGCAGATACTACCTATGTACTTCCGGATTCGGAGATACAGTCATCTTCTACCAGCGAGGTAAAGGAAAACTTTCTTCCGAGTGAAGAAATTACCCGCAAGAACAGTGATGGCGGAAAAGTCGATTTAGAAAATTCTTCCATTTCTGTCGTGGCAACCTCTTATGTTGTGTATGATGAAAAAGCATTAAAGGCAGACGGTACGCTGGATAATATAACCTTTGATGAATTTGTGGCACAGAACAGCGACAGAGTAAAGACAACGGTTGATGACGAATTTTACGATATGGTATCAAATGCGACGGGAATTGCAAGGGAGAATATTACAATTATTGCGTATGATGTTCCGTTTTTTAAATATGCGTCGGCAAGCGGAAGAGATATAGCTGACTACTTACAGATTGTTTTGGCAGTTTTAATCTTTGCATTGCTTGGATTTGTTGTATTTAAGAGTACCAGAAAACAGCAGGAGCAGGCAATCGAGCCTGAGCTTTCTGTGGAAAGTCTGCTAGAGACCACAAGAGAAGCTGTACAGGACGAATTAGAAGGAATAGGATTTTCGGAGAAGTCTGAAACCCGTATATTGATTGAACGCTTTGTTGACGAGAATCCGGAAGCAGTAGCGGCGTTGTTGCGCAATTGGCTGAATGAGGAGTGGGAATAAAGATGAGTAGTGAAGAATTGACAGGGATTCAGAAGGCGGCTGTATTATTGATAGCATTAGGACCGGAAAAATCAGCGGATATTTTTAAACATCTGAAAGAAGATGAAATAGAAGAACTGACACTAGAAATTGCAAATACCCGAAGTGTATC
>CAYWXJ010000190.1:0-3291 GCA_964462405.1 uncultured Eubacterium sp. | reverse complement strand
CTTTAAATGGACGGATTCAGTAACAGTGAAGCCGAAAGGCTGAACTGTTACAGCGAACAAAAATAGAAGACAACAATTTAATGACAATCTGCCGAAAATATGATACACTGAAAAAGAATGAATTTATAACCGTAAGGGTTTAAACAGTTATGAATGAATTTTATGAATAGGAGGCAGCTATGTCATTATTGGAAGCAATACTCATGGGAGTAATACAGGGGTTAACAGAGTTTCTTCCGGTCAGCAGTTCTGGACATTTAGCATTATTCAAAATACTATTTGATGTGGAAACAGATACTGGCATACTATTTGATGTACTTTTACATTTAGGAACATTAATTGCGATATTTGCAGTATTTTATAAAGATATTTTTCGTATGATCGGAGAAGGTTTCGCAATTATCGGAGACTTTTTCCGGAATGTACGAATTTTTGCAGGAAATGTATTCGGAAAAAAGGACGAACCCTATTATAAAGTGATTGATAACAGCTATCGGAAGTTTGTAATGCTGGTTATTGTATCTACTATACCTACGGGAATTATAGGCTATGTAGCGGCAGATATAGTAGAAGCGGCATCTGAGATACTGCTTGTTCCGGGATGCTGTCTTATCATTACGGCAGTGTTATTGTTCATATCCGACCGAATGGAGGATGGCGAAAAGACCCCAAAGAATATTACATATTCAAATGCTTTTTTTATTGGAATCTGTCAGGGATTTGCAACTTTACCAGGTCTATCGAGATCCGGAACGACTATTACCGCCTGTCTGTTCAGCAGATTCAACCGTAAATTTGCCGTTAAATATTCCTTTATTATGTCGATTCCGGCAGTCCTTGGTGCGGTAGTATTAGAACTTACAGATATAGCGAAGGTTTCCGTTTCAGCATCGGAAGTTGGCTGTTATTTAGCAGGCGTGGCATGTGCGGCAGTCGTAGGTTATATCTGTATCAAAGCAATGCTTGTAGTGGTAAGGAAGAAGAAATTTACATTTTTTGCTATTTATTGTCTGATTGTCGGCATGATAGCCGTCGGCGGATATTTTTATGCGGCATAAGTAATGGAGGAAGTTATGGCAACTGGGAAGAAAAATACTTCAAGCAGAAGTAAGACTAAAAAAGCTGCATCTAAGACAACATCCCGCAGGAAGAGCAGTGTTAAGAAATCACAGGAATTGACCTTTGAAAGCGAGATACTGCTCTGGATTTTGTTGGCTGTTTCTATTCTGTTGTTCGTCAGCAACTTTGGAATTGGCGGAAAAATCGGAAACGGTGCAAGTGCACTGATATTTGGATTATTCGGATTAATGGCGTATGTATTTCCAATTATTTTGTTTATCGGGTCCTGTTTTCTTATTTCCAATAAGAGTAATTATTTTGCAATTTTTAAATTTATCGCAGGTATTTTGTTATTCTGCGCACTTTGTATGTTCTTACAGCTTTTAGTGCAGGATAAGGATATGGCAGCATCCGGTATGATAAAGAATGCTTATACATATTCTGCTTCCTATAAAGCAGGAGGCGGAGCATTAGGCGGCTTTTTCGTATGGCTGTGCGTACCTAATTTTGGAACCTTTGGTTCCTTTGTAATTGATATAATTGTGATGATCATATCGCTGGTGCTTATAACAGAACGCTCTGCAATACTTGGTGTGAAGCATAGCGGTCAGAAGATGTATGCATCTGCTAAGGAGGATGCACAGCGGTATCATGATAACCAGCAGCGCAGGAGAGAAGAACGGGAGTTAAGACGTATCGATAAAAAAGTCGAAGGCGTCGCAATCGATACCCAAATTAAACGTCAGAAAAAGCATTCCGGAGATGAAATCAGTGAAATACAACCGGAAGAAAGCATAGATTTTCCAGAAATCAAAGAAACCGAGCATATTCCGGTTTCTTCTATGCAGCAAGATTTCTTTAAGCAGGCGGAAGTATCCGCCGCACCAAAAGTGTTTGATTCTACACCTGTCAAAGAAGAAACACCTCTTCCTGAAATTTTTATTGAGCGTGCAGTAGAGGAGGCAGCCGCAGACCCATATGTACCGGAAAGTCCTGCGGCAGAAACAGCAGTACCTGATTATGATGATGCGGCGATGTTAGAGCAGCTTTTGTCAGATGTAAGCAGTATGACGGAGTCTTTATCTTATGATACTCCTGAAGCAGCAGCGGAACCGCCTGCAAAAGCAGCCAGGACGACCCCGGAAGAAAATGCAGAAATTGCAGGAGCCATGCAGGCGGCAATGGAGAAAAAACAGCCGCGTCAATATATATTTCCCCCGGTGTCACTGTTAAAAGCAGGAGATTCCAAATCCATGGGAGATTCCAGGGCGCATTTGATGGAAACTGCCAATAAATTGCAGCAGACCCTAAAGAATTTCGGAGTCAATGTGACGATTACCAATATCAGCAGCGGACCTTCTGTTACAAGGTATGAAATCCAGCCGGAAATGGGTGTAAAGGTCAGCAAGATCGTCAATTTAACAGACGATATTAAATTAAATTTAGCGGCAGCGGACATTCGTATGGAAGCTCCGATCCCGGGCAAGGCAGCAATCGGAATTGAAATTCCCAATAAAGAAAATGTCACGGTAGCATTCCGGGATTTGATAGAGTCTGAAGAATTTCAAAAGAGTACTTCTAAAATATCTTTTGCTGTCGGAAAAGATATTGGCGGTCAGGTGGTTGTAACCGATATTTCAAAAATGCCGCATCTTCTGATTGCAGGTGCCACCGGTTCCGGTAAATCCGTATGTATAAATACGATTATCATGAGCATTTTATATAAAGCGAGTCCGGAGGATATAAAACTGATCATGGTGGACCCGAAAGTGGTAGAATTAAGTGTTTACAATGGGATTCCCCATTTGTTGATTCCGGTTGTTACCGACCCGAAAAAAGCGGCAGGCGCATTAAACTGGGCAGTTGCGGAAATGAGCGACCGGTACCAGAAATTTGCAGATTACGGCGTCAGGGATTTAAAAGGCTACAATGCTAAGGTAGCATCCATTTCCGATATAGAAGATGAGAACAAACCGCAGAAAATGCCGCAGATTGTTATTATTGTAGACGAGCTGGCAGATTTGATGATGGTAGCCTCAAATGAAGTGGAAACGGCGATCTGTCGTCTGGCACAGTTAGCAAGGGCGGCAGGCATTCATTTAATTATAGCAACACAGCGTCCTTCCGTGAATGTCATTACCGGATTGATCAAAGCAAATATGCCGTCCCGTGTGGCATTTGCAGTTACCTCCGGTGTGGATTCGCGAACAATATTGGATATGAATGGTGCAG
>CAYWXJ010000189.1:0-3301 GCA_964462405.1 uncultured Eubacterium sp. | reverse complement strand
TGCTCTTAGTTTCTTTTCCCTTGCCGGCAGTTTCTTATGTTTTGTCCCTGCCATCGGTTTACCTCCTTCTTCTGGAACGTCGCACCGATTCTCTGCAGGCGGGTTCTTTATAATTCCCTTCTTCTGATTCAATCGTAATCTGTGAATGGATCTCCGCATCTTCCTGCCGGACTTTTTCATCTGCTATGATTGCTGCAGCTTTTTCCAATACACTGCTTTCCTCCTCACAGCCCTGCGTATCAGAAAACACTTTCTGATAGCATTTTAAAAGCTCAACTGCCTTATCATAATCTTTCATTTCAAAATATCCCATCTCTATCCCTTCTTTCATATATGAGACCTTAAACTTCAGTTCTTCAATGCTTCTTGCATATTCCTGTATAGGATTTTCTACCATTCCTTTTTCCCGAAAACTAAAATAATGATGGTTGTCCCCTCCCACAATGACGTGGTCCAGAAGTGGGATACCTATCAGGTCCGCCAATTGTATCATTCGGTCCGTCATCTGGATGTCTGCCGTGGAAGGATGCAGATTTCCTGATGGATGACAGTGCACAAGCATCATGCTTGCCGCATTTGACAATATGCTTGCCTTAAACAGCTCTCTGGGATGGGTAACCGCATGGTCAATCGCTCCCATGCTGGCAAAGTGGCAGTTGATTGGTATTCCATTTGCTTTCAGGTTAATGACACATACCACTTCCCGGTCCATTTCACAGAGCAGATCTCCCACAACATCCACTGCATCCTGCGGATTGCAGATTCTGTGTCTGGAATAGATTGGAGAATCCCTGTTCAGCCGGATGGAAACTGTCTCAAGTCGAAATGCTTCATGACTTACCGGATTGTCCATGCTGCACCTCCCGTTCCATACGCTCCAGATCTACAAAGATCATAAATTCCTTCCGGGACTTTACCATCTCTAAAAACTCTTCTGTACTGATTTCTTTAGGCTCTTTTTGCATTTCACTAATTTTTCCTCTTATCAATTTTTATTCCTTCCTGACATCATTCTTCTTAGAATCTTTCCACTCTTCAAACTCTCGCCAAATCATTCCTCATTGCCTTTCGTCTCCTACAAATATGATTTTCCGTATCTCTTCCGGAACTCTTCCCTGGTTCCTATCTTTGCCTCGAAAATTGCCTTTTGCGCTACATCTGCCTTGTATGGTCTGCCGCCTCTCTCTAATTCTCTATAAATCGTTGCAATATGCACTTCTGTTTCTTTTGCTAGTTCTTTTGGCGTCGCTCCGTCTTTTAACATGATTTCAATTTTCTTCCTATCGCTATAGGTCAATTTTTTGTACTGTTTTCTCACTTTCTTACCTCCTCTCGTGGAAATGTGTAAAATAAAAAATGCGGTAGAGTTTTTACGCTCTACCGCATTTTTTCTAGGTTTGTCCGATATAAAAGAAAAATGCGAAATAGAGTTTATTTAACTCTTTTCGCATTTAATTCTAAAACTCAGCAACTACGTTATCTTTGTGTAACAGTTCAGCGTAGGACTTTGCACTTGCTGCAAAGCCCGTAAGAATATGTAGATTTTTCCGAGCGTGAATCCGCCCCTTGCCGTAGGCAACTTTAAATGGACGGATTCAATAACAGTGAAGCCGAAAGGCTGAACTGTTACATCTTTGTGATTGATACCCCGCTGCCTTGTCCTTTTCCTTTTAGCAGTTTTGTATATGCAGTTAATTTCGCTGATTTCACTTTGATATTGGCAGCAGAATTAATCCCCATGAATGCATTTGTTCGAACACTAGTCAGGTTTTTGGACTTAATGGTAATTACCGTAAGTTTGGAGCAATTATAAAAAGCTTGTTTTCCAATAATTTCCAATCCAGTACCGATTTCTACAACAGCAAGTTTCGTATCACCGCTGAATGCATTTGCAGACTTGTTTCTTCATCTAGTACTTCGTTTCGTTCTTCCGTTGTTTCTTCTGTTACGCTTTCTGCATATATGGTCGTATCCAAAAAAGAGATATTTACCGCTGTTATTGAAGCAGAGAGCAGAAATACTAATAATTTTTTCTTCATATTTTTCCTCTTTTCTTAATAATATATTCTGCGAACGGCATATCAATCGGAGATGCATATCCATTCGACTTGAGAATATATTAATTCTCTAATATTAAAGAATTATTAATATTTCCACCTTTTGTCTGCATATTTCATTTTCTTTCACCAATTCCATCCAATCAATTACAATCATTGAAACAATTCGCTATTGCTATTTTTAATCAATTTATATGGAAATTTCTTATTTTATCCTTTTTGGTTATTCGTTCATGAGCCTTTTTCATTCCGAATCTGCACATCAATCTTCTGATACGGAATCTCAATCTTCTGCTCATCCAACGCCAGCTTGATATTCTCTGTCAATCTCCATCTTGCCTCCCAGTAATTTTCCGTCTTCACCCACACACGAAGTCCCAGCTTCACTTCACTAGCACCCAGCTCAGATACAAACACCAGCACATCTTCCTCCGGCAGTCTTGCTTCATCTCTTTCGGCCAGCTTTAAAATTGTATCCTTCGCTAACCGCAGATCTGCTTCATATGCAATTCCAATATCTAAGTCAATTCTTCTCTTTTCACTGTGGGTCACATTCGTAAGACTGCTGTTCGCCAGTGTTCCATTCGGAATCACAATAGTCTGGCGGTCTGCTGTCAAAAGCTTCGTATAAAAAATGGAGATTTCTGCAACCGTTCCTTCATTTCCATGGGTATCTTCTTTGATATAATCTCCTACCTTAAAAGGTTTTAACAGAAGAATCAGCACCCCGCCTGCAAAGTTTGATAAGCTTCCCTGCAGTGCAAGGCCAACGGTAAGTCCTGCAGAACCTACTACGGCTACTACGGAGGCTGTAGTGACGCCAAACAACGTCAGAATCATTACAATCAAAATAAAGTACAGCACATATTTTAATAATGCATCTAAAAACTGCCTTGCTCCGGTATCTGCATCCGCTTTTTCCAGCCAGCGTTTCAATATCTTCCGTGCTAATTTTATAATCTTCGTTCCAATAAAGTATACAGCAACTGCCAGTACAATCTGCAGCCCGAACCCTAAAATTCCAGGCACCAGGCTCTCTAACCATTCACGGAGCACTCCGGCATCCGTATCCTTTAACTTTTCCGCTGCTGCGCTTACATCTTCTAATGTAACGGCTTCTGTAGTAATATCTCTGACATCCATAAAAAACCTCCCATACTATATTTCATGTATAAAAAGTCCACTTCGAAGCTTTGGCTCAAACCAGGTAGATTTCGGCGGCATCAGGCGGTTTGCATCTGCTA
>CAYWXJ010000188.1:0-3467 GCA_964462405.1 uncultured Eubacterium sp. | reverse complement strand
AACCGTCATCAGCGGAACAATGATTGAAAAGCCCCACAGCTTTTCCACAGCATGTAATATTGCGACCCAGATTATCGCCCAGATTGCCAGCTCTCAGTATGGCGGGCAGAGTATTTCCCTGTCACATCTGGCCCCCTTTGTAGATGTCAGCAGACACAGATTCCAAAGAGAAGTGAAAAAAGAGTTTGAATTAGCAGGAATTGAATTAAATGGAGCGCAGTTGAACAGTATTGTAGAATCCAGAGTATTAGAAGAGATTACCCGTGGCGTACAGATGATTCAGTATCAGGTTATTACCCTTATGACGACGAATGGCCAGGCACCGTTTGTAACTGTATTTATGTATTTGAATGAAGTCCCGGAGGGAAGAACCAGAGATGATTTAGCATTAGTCATTCGGGAAGTGCTCCGACAGAGGATACATGGAGTAAAAAATGAAGCGGGAGTGCTCATTACTCCGGCATTTCCGAAGCTGATTTATGTACTTGAGGAGGATAATATCACCGAAGACAGTAAATACTGGGAACTGACAAGGTTAGCAGCAGAATGTACCGCGAAGCGTATGGTGCCGGATTATATTTCCGAAAAAGTAATGAAGGAATTAAAGGATGGCAACTGCTACCCCTGTATGGGCTGTCGTTCTTTCCTGAATTTATATAAAGATGAAAACGGCAGATATAAATTTTATGGAAGATTTAACCAGGGTGTCGTAACCTTAAATCTGGTAGATGTCGCATGCAGCTCAGGCAGAGATATGGAGAAATTCTGGGAGATTTTAAATGAGCGTTTAGAGCTTTGCAAAAGGGCATTGATGTGCCGCCATGAGAGATTAAAGGGGACGCCTTCGGATGTGGCACCGATTCTCTGGCAGTATGGAGCCCTGGGAAGATTAGATAAGGGCGAGCCGATCGACAAGCTGTTATATGATGGTTATTCCTCCATTTCCTTAGGGTATGCAGGACTTTCGGAATGCACGTATTATATGACTGGAAAGTCCCATACAGACCCGGAGGCAACACCTTTTGCGCTGGCAGTTATGCAGCGTCTGAATGATGCCTGTGAAACATGGAAACAAGAAACGAATGTCGGGTTCAGTGTCTACGGTACACCTTTGGAATCTACTACCTATAAATTTGCGAAGTGCCTGCAGAAGCGTTTTGGTGTGATTGAGGGAGTGACAGACAGGAATTATATTACTAACAGCTACCATGTACATGTCAGTGAAAAAATAGATGCGTTTGCCAAGCTGAAATTTGAATCACAGTTTCAGAAGCTGTCTCCGGGCGGGGCAATCAGCTACGTGGAGGTGCCGAATATGACAGGCAATATTCATGCAGTGCTCTCTGTTATGCAGTATATCTATGACAATATCATGTATGCGGAGCTGAATACG
The DNA here is from genome assembly GCA_964462405.1 of uncultured Eubacterium sp. Lineage (GTDB taxonomy): Bacteria > Bacillota > Clostridia > Lachnospirales > Lachnospiraceae > Roseburia_B. The sequence continues at coordinate 2,074 of CAYWXJ010000188.1, read as the reverse complement.
AAGAGCGATTATTGTCAGGAATGCGGCTATGATGGAGAAATCCGGATTGTTACGGATGAGGACGGCAAGCTTGTATGGGAATGCCCGAACTGCGGCAACCGGAATCAGGATAAGATGAACGTGGCACGAAGGACCTGCGGATATATCGGCACACAGTTCTGGAATCAGGGACGTACCCAGGAAATCAAGGAGCGGGTATTGCATCTATAAATCGAAAAAGGAGATTTCAGATGAATTATTCTGCGATTAAATATTGTGATATTGCAAATGGAACAGGAGTACGGACGGTTCTTTTTGTTTCCGGCTGCAGAAACCACTGTGAAGGGTGCTTTCAGCCGGAAACATGGGATTTTGCCCATGGAGAGCCTTTTACAAAGGAAGTGGAGGATACCATTATTGCATCCTTAGAGCCGGACTATATCAAGGGGCTGACCCTGTTGGGCGGTGACCCCATGGAACCGGAAAACCAGGCTGTTCTGCTTCCTTTTTTACGGAGGGTAAAGAAGGAATGTCCCCAAAAAGATGTCTGGGCATATACCGGGTATATCTTAGAGCGGGATTTGATTTCCGGCGGTAAGTGTTATACAAAGGATACAAATGAAATGCTTTCCTGCATCGATATTCTCGTGGACGGGCCTTATATTGAAAAAGAGCACAGCATAATGCTGAGATTCAAAGGCTCTGCAAATCAGCGTGTGATTGACTGCAGGCGTTTTGTAAAGACCGGAGAAATCATAGAAGTAATGTGAAAACATAATTTGTTCATAATTTTATCAAAAACAGAACATAAATATGAACTAGACTACTCCTTGTAAACAAAAAAAGTGTGGAAAACATTACAAATGTAACAATAAGAGAAATGGGAAGGAGTCGTTTTTTATGAGTAAGAATGGTTTTTTTGGTAAATTGACAAAATGCGCCGCATTGGCATTGGTATTTGGTGTAGTTGGCGGCACGGCATTTTCTGGTGCAGCTTATTTTATGGAAAGTCATTTTCCACAGAGTAAGGAAGCAGAAGCTGCAAATGATACTGCAGTGGCTAAGATACAGCCGACAAGTACAGCGGCAAGCGTAAATTCCGCGGATATTTCGGATGTAGTAGAAGAGGTAATGCCGTCAATAGTAGCAATTACCAGTATGACCGAGCAGGAGGTTTTAAGCTTCTTTGGAGGCGGGCAGGTAATTGAGAGCGAGAGCAGTGGTTCCGGTATTCTTGTAAACCAGGATGAGAATTATCTCTATGTGGCAACGAACAATCATGTGGTGGAAGGAGCAACTGCTCTGACCGTACAGTTTTCGGATGAATCGACCGCTCCTGCGACAGTACGCGGTACGGACTCGTCAAATGATCTTGCGGTGGTGCAGGTAGCATTATCTGATTTGACAGAAGAAGCCTTAAATGCGATAAAAATAGCAACCATCGGGGATTCCGATGAACTTTCCGTAGGAGATCCTGCGATTGCGATCGGAAATGCATTAGGCTATGGACAGTCGGTTACGACAGGTGTGATCAGTGCATTAGACAGAGAAGTGACCTTCCAGGATGAGACTACCGGAGAAACGATTTCCAGCCTTCTGATCCAGACGGATGCAGCTATCAATCCCGGAAACAGCGGCGGTGCGTTGATTAATGTGGACGGAGAAGTGATTGGGATTAATTCCTCTAAATATTCAGATACAGATGTAGAGGGTATGGGATTTGCAATTCCGATGGCAACCGCAAAACCGATTTTAGAAGATTTGATCGCAAACGGAAAGACGACGACCACAGGAAGCCCTTATATTGGGATCTATGGTGTGGATGTAACAGAAGAGGTTTCCGGACAGTATAATATGCCGGAGGGCGTCTATGTAGCACAGGTTGTAGAGGGAAGCGGAGCCGAAACAGCCGGAATTACTGCAGGCAACATTATCAGTAAGGTAGATGGCGAAGAAGTGGATTCTATGGAAGAATTGAAAAAATGCATCAATAATTACAAAGTAGGTGACACTGTAACTGTTACAGTACAGATTGCAGATAATGGAACCTATGTAGAGAAAGAGATTTCTGTAACATTAACAAATAAAACCTATT
>CAYWXJ010000187.1:0-3489 GCA_964462405.1 uncultured Eubacterium sp. | reverse complement strand
ACTGTCTTCGTATTCAAAGGCAGTAATATTCATTCCAATCTGCTCTAATCCTCCTAATGGAATGATTTTCAGCTTTGAATGTTCTGTTGTTTTCTGTCTCAAAAATGATTACCTCCAAATTCTTCGTTCTATCTTCTCTTAATATTCTAAATCGACATCTTCCATCAGCTCTGCAAAGACCTTGCCGATGGCTTCTAACTCCCTGTCATCCTCCACCATCTCATACACGGTCTCTTCTCCTTCGGAAGATGTTTCCTTTAAAATATAAGCCTCTGAATCACCCTCTTCATCTTCGGTGACCAGCAGATAATTCTGATTATTGATCTGTGTCTGCTCTAAGCAGAAAAACGCAATTGTATCCTGTGTATCAGGATCTGTAAATTTAATTTTCTCCATATCTAATCCTCTACGCTCTGTTCCTTCTGATTCTTCAAAAAATCAAGGTATCCCTGCAGTATCAGCATTGCAGCGATCTCATCTACATACTCTTTACGGTTCTCTCTGCGGATGCCGCTCTCCATCATGATCATATCCGCTGCGACAGTCGTCAGACGCTCATCCCACAATTCCACAGTAAGATGCGTCCTTTTCTCTAACATCTCCTTAAATTCCCTGGTCTTCTCACAGCGTTCCCCTTCTGTATTATTCATATTCTTCGGGTAACCTAAAACGATTTTTTCTGCACGATAAGAAGAGGCAAGCTCTTCAATTCTTGCCAAAGTTTGACGCAATTTACCAGGGGACTTTCTTCGGATAATCTCTACGCCCTGTGCCGTCAGGCCTAATTCGTCACTCACTGCGACACCAACCGTATGGGCACCAAAATCCAGTCCCAAAATCCGCATATCCATGCCTCCGTATTATTTTGACAGTTTCGTCTTAATGTATTCCTGTAATACTTCTTCTACGATTTCGTCACGTTCTACCTTCATAATCAGACTTCTTGCATTATTATGACTGGTGATATAGGTCGGATCACCGGACATAACATATCCAACAATCTGGTTCACCGGATTATAACCTTTCTCTGTCAGTGCCTCATAAACGACTGCAAGTACATCCTTTACCTGCATCTCCGGTTCTTTTTCTACTCTGAAAAATTGTGTGTTGTTTAAATTCTGCATAATTTCACGCCCTTATATTCTGCTCTTTTGTTATTCATGCACTTAGTAAGGTCCGTCGGACCTCTGATACATGGCAACGCAAAAGCATTGCTGACATTATTGTAATATATTATGCTCTAAAATTCAACCATAACATACAGGTCGTCCCTTACTCTGTCAGAAACCTTTCCTTTTACAAAAGTATTCGAAAGGTCTTTTCCCGTTTCCAGCGCTATTTTTACATACTCTTTTGTATACCCTGTAAAATAACGTTTTCCATCAATTTCCAACGGCTCTTCCATTAAAACTTCTACGATTTTCCCCATATAGTATTCCCGGAACTCTTCGGACATTTCATGCTCTAAAGAAAGCAGCTCATTACTGCGTTCTGTCTTCACCTGCTCCTGAACCTGTTCTTTCATGACCGCAGCCTTCGTACCTTCTCTTTTGGAATATTTAAAAATATGCATTTCATAAAAATGAATTCTCTTTAAGTATTCTTTTGTCAGTTTAAATTCTTCTTCCGTTTCCCCCGGAAATCCCACAATCACATCTGTAGTAATCGCAGGATGGTCAAAATACTTCCGGAGCAGTCTGCAGCCTGCTTCATATTCTGCAGTATTGTATCTCCGATTCATCCGCTCTAAGGTAGCGTCGCAGCCGCTCTGTAAGGACAGATGAAAATGCGGGCAGATTTTATCGATCTTAGAAATTGCTTCCACAAATTCTTCTGTAATGATTCTTGGTTCTAAAGAACTTAAACGGATTCTTTTTATGCCTTTTATTTCCGCGGTTTCTTCTATCAGATGAAGCAGATTGTCTTCTATATCCACGCCATAGGAGCTAAGATGTATGCCTGCTAATACGATTTCCTGATAACCATTTTCTGCCAAAGCCTGTATTTCCCCCAACACATCCGCAAGCCCGCGGCTTCTGACCCTTCCTCTTGCATAGGGAATGATGCAGTAGCTGCAGAACTGGTTGCAGCCGTCCTGAACCTTAATAAAAGCCCTGGTATGGTCTGCGGTCTTTGTCATATTCAAATTTTCATAAGGCTGCCTGTGATTGATTTCGGTCACTGACTCTGCCCTGGTATGGTCTGTTTCATAGGCTAAAATTGCGGAAATCAGTTCATGCTTTCTGTTATTGCCGATAACAATGTCAACAGCTTTATCTAATTTTGCTTCTTCCATCTTCGTCTGCACATAGCATCCTGCCGCAACGACAATACTGTCCGGATTCTGCTTTTTTGCACGATGCAGCATCTGTCTGGATTTGCGGTCCGCCATATTGGTGACAGAACAGGTATTGATGACATACACATCTGCTTTTTCGGAAAAATCTACGATTTCGTATCCGGCTTCCTCTAACATCTGCTGCATGGCTTCCGTTTCATAAGCGTTCACTTTACAGCCTAAATTGTGCAATGCTGCCTTTTTTTTGTTTATTTTACTCACTTTTCGCCTCCAAATCAGACATAATATTGGTATAAATGTGGTTGACTTATTAAATTAAAACAAGTACTATAATAGTAGTCAAATATGATTCATAAGGAGGATATGATACTATGAAAACAGTTCAGATTTCTTTAAATTCCATCGATAAAGTGAAATCTTTCGTTAATGCAATTACCCAGTTTGAATATGATTTCGACTTAATTTCCGGAAGATATGTTATCGATGCAAAATCTATCATGGGAATCTTCAGTCTGGATTTATCCAAACCAATCGACTTAGCTATTCATGCTGAAGCAAATGAAGCTGAGATTCTTGAGGCTTTAAAGCCATATCTTGTATAATCTTATACAAGATTTTAAATTGAATCATTTTTAAGAGGATGGATGACCATCCTCTTATTTTTTAGTCTTCTGCTGTTATGCGGATCACTTCTGTCGTTTCGATCGCTGTCTTCATCAATTCCTCTATTTTTTCGCTTAATTTTGTTTCTGAGCGTTCAATTACCTTTAATTTCGGTTTTGTTACCGGATGCTTTGCCACAAAGATGGTGCAGCAGTCCTCAAAAGGCTGGATGCTTGTTTCATATGCATCAATTTTCTCAGAAATATGAATGATTTCGTTTTTATCAAATCCGATTAACGGACGGTAGACCGGCAGCGTACATACCGCATTTGTCGCTGCCAGTGACTGCATGGTCTGGCTTGCCACCTGTCCGATACTCTCTCCCGTTACCAATCCAAGACAGTGATTCTCGTTTGCAAAATGCTCTGCAATCTTCATCATGTAACGGCGCATAATGATCGTCAGCTCTTCATGCGGGCACTGTTCATAAATATAGAGCTGAATATCTGTAAAATTCACGACATGAAGGTTTATCGGCCCTGCATATTTCGATATGATTCCTGCTAAATCCACGACCTTTTGTTTTG
>CAYWXJ010000186.1:0-3494 GCA_964462405.1 uncultured Eubacterium sp. | reverse complement strand
TGATAAACGCTATCCTCCATGTAGGTAAACAGCTCCATACGGCTGGGTGTCTTTCCCCGCAGCAGCTCCTTTACCCGATAAAATTCATGCAAAACTGTATCTTTGATGGTCTCCTTCCGCTTCTCCATTTCCCGGAATAAATCAATCAAACGAATATCAAAATCCACAATACAATCCGCCGGAAACTCAAAAGCTTCTCTTAAATTCCTGGCCGCATCATATTCCCGCGGACGCTGGTCACTCAATAAATACGGTGCCAGACCTGCCTTTTCATAATTTCCGATAAAATCTATGACATTTAAATATTCTTTTCCACGGCTTTTCCGCAATCCCCTTCCAAGCTGCTGCAAAAATACTACCGGAGATTCTGTTGGACGTAAAAATAAAACCATATCCACCGAGGGAATATCTATCCCTTCATTAAACATGTCCACCGAAAAAACCACTTTGATCTCACCCTTTTTCAGTTTATCAACTGCGGTTTTTCTATCTTCTGAAAATTCTCCGCACCCATTGCTGTAAACGGCTGCAGATGGGATTCCGCGTTCTGAAAAGTCCTTTGCCATAGCCTCTGCATGTGCCTTTGAACAGCAGAACCCAAGTGCCCGGTCAGAAGGATATTTTTTGTAATACTTATAAATCAGATCATACCGCTTCTCATTGCCAATATAAGCCTGATTTAAGTCTTTTTCCTGATAACGTCCCTGCACTACCCGAAAACCTCTGTAATCGGTTTCATCATAGACGCCGTAATAATGAAACGGAACCAATAACCCCTTATTTACCGCCTCTTTTAAAGAAATCTCATAAGGGACATTATAATCACAGATTTCATAAATATTCCGACCGTCCATACGTTCCGGTGTAGCAGTCAGACCCAGTAAAAATTGAGGCTTAAAGTATTCTATAATTCTCCTGTAATGGTCTGTTACGGCATGATGAAATTCATCTATCACAATATAATCAAAATAGTCGGGTTTAAAATAATTCCCATTCAGATATGCATCCTTTCCTAAAGACGCTACGGAAGCAAATATAACAGATTTATCCGTATCTTTCTGTTTGCTATAAAAAAATCCATAGTCTTTGGAATGTCTGACGTTTTCAAAGGAAACTGCTGCTTGCTGCAAAATTTCTTCTCTGTGTGCCACAAACAAAACATGTTTATAATTTACGGAATCGAAAGCTGCAAGATAGGTCTTTCCCACTCCTGTTGCAGCCTGCACCAGTGCTTTACCGGCTCCCTCCGCCCGGCTTGCTTCTAAAGCATATAACGCTTCTATCTGGGCACCTCTCGGCTGAAATAAAACGGAGACCTTCGTATCCGCACTTTCTTCTGCAGCATCATATTTTGCCAAATCCTTTGCAACTGCAGGCTTTTTCCAATTTTTAGAATACCGCTTTAATTCATCATCATCTAAAATAATGGAATGATGATAAAATAAATCTTCAAAGGTTTCATAAAATAGCTGAAAATTACCTGCATCCATCCGGCTGTTAAAACGATAGTTCCACTCAATTCCCGAGGTCAGGGCACTCCTTGAAATGTTCGAAGAACCTATAAAAATTTCACTCTCTTTTTCTTTGTGAAAAATGTATGCCTTGGGGTGAAAGGAACGGTCTTTTTCATTATAAAAGCGTAAATCTACTCTATCCTGCAGTTCTTTCTTTATCATATACAGAGCAGACGGTTGTGTAATGCCAAGATAATTTCCTGTTAAAAGCCGCACCTTCACCCCACGGTCTAAGGCTGCTTTTAAATCCTTTAACAGCATTTTGACACCGGATTCCATCAGAAAGGATACAATAATATCAATCTGTTTTGCCTGCAAAATACTCATTTTTAACTGGTAATACAGGAAACGCTTTCGATCTCTGTCCCCTGTCATGACGTCAGTATATTCGACTTCAAAATTTAAATCTTTCGCAGTATTAAATTCAGCCATTTCTCTTCTTCTCTCCCCGGTCTTACATCGGAAGTTATCCATTGTTCTTCTAATGTAAATGCTCCTGCTATCTCTAACAGAGTCTCTAATTTTGCTTCCGTCATATCTGTAAAATATCTGCCGTTTCGCATTCCTTCAAATTCGCCATATTTAAAGGAAGTATATACGATTCCCTTTTCCTTTAACGCCGCCGCCATCCTACGAAAAATCCCCTGCAGCTCTGCTATAGGGACATGTAATATGGAAGAACACGCCCAGATTCCATCATATACCGCTATTTCATTCAATTCCTCGAATTTCCGGTGCTCTACCGGAATTTTCGTATATTCACTGGCGAGCCGGCATAATTCCTTTGCGCCATCCATAGCCGATACCTGATAACCCTGATCTATAAAAAATCGGGTATCTCTTCCGGAACCGCAGCCAAAATCCAAAATATGTGCTCCGGAATTTAACTTCTTTAAAAAGCGCATCTGGGTTGCTTTAAAATCTACTTCTCTTGTGTTTTTCACAAAATCAACTGCATGATTTTCGTAAAAAGTAATCGTATCTGCTTCCTCTACATACAGCATCCGCTTCGTTCCTCTCGTTCCATATCTTTTCTATAATTTGCCTGAAATTCCATGGTGATTTCACGAAGCTCTTTTTTACCTTCAATATATGGAAGATACATATCATAGCCATCACTCACATCATCACAGCCAATATCACTGTAACCTAAGGACTCTTTTACGATTTTTTCTCTCTGCTCTCTTGTGGTGTTTTTGATTAAAAATTTATCCATTTTTTGTACTCCTTTTTTCGTCTCTACTGATTTATCTCATGTTCATAGACTGACTTCGTTGTTTCGTCAAACAATACCCACATGACGGTATCGAAAGCATCCGGGTATTCTATGAGAAACTGCTTAACGGTTGTTACTGCAATCTTAGCCGCCTGCTGCAATGGATAGGCGTATACACCAGTGGAAATAGATGGGAAGGCTATGGTGCGGATTTTGTTTTCCATGGCTAACTGCAGGGAATTGCGGTAACAAGCTGATAATAATCCGGCCTCTCCAAAACTGCCGCCACGCCAGACAGGTCCAACAGTGTGAATGACGTATTTGCAGGGTAAATTGTATGCTTTTGTGATTTTAGCTTGTCCGGTTTCACAGCCGTGCAGAGTACGGCATTCTTCTAAGAGCTTAGGTCCTGCTGTCCGGTGAATGGCCCCGTCCACGCCGCCTCCGCCTAATAAACTGTGATTGGCGGCGTTTACGATGGCGGTTACAGCAGTGATTTGAGTGATGTCACCTTGAGTAATTGTTATCATATATACTCCCTTTTCATTTTTAATGTAACTACTTTTCTATGTATTTTTTCAATTTATTATTGTGGTCTTTTCTATTTTTAATTCTTTTTTCGTTTATATATGCTTTTGGATATGCTGCTCTTTATTGTATTCATCCACAGCACTTTTTCCTTGCACAACTGCGTATGGAATGATTACAGAAACGTAACAGTTCAGCCTTTCGGCTTCACTGTTACTGAATCCGTCCATTTAAAG
>CAYWXJ010000185.1:0-3495 GCA_964462405.1 uncultured Eubacterium sp. | reverse complement strand
CTTGCCCGCTAGGTGATGGTAGATGCCTTAAATCCGGCAATTACCGCTGCGACACAGTGGTTTGAGAGAACCTTAGACGATTCTGCAAATAAACGTCTCAGCATTCCGGAGGCATTCCTTGCAACTGACGGAATCCTGGATCTATGTCTGAATGTAGTAGATGGTCTGGTAGTATACGATAAAGTTATCACGAAGCGTTTAATGTCAGAATTGCCGTTCATGGCAACGGAAAATATTATGATGGACGCAGTGAAAAAGGGCGGAGACCGTCAGGAATTGCATGAAAAAATTCGTCAGCTTTCCATGGAAGCCGGTGCGCATGTAAAACAGGAAGGAAAAGAGAACAATCTTTTGGAATTAATTGCGGCAGACCCGGCATTCCAGTTATCTTTAGAAGAATTACAGGCGTCTATGGACCCGTCAAAATATGTGGGACGTGCTCCAAGACAGGTAACGAAGTTCTTAGAAGATGTAATTCAGCCGATATTGGATGAAAATAAGGAACTGCTTGGAGTAAAAGCAGAAATTAATGTATAATTCCGGTTTGTGAGCGTGAACGAAATTCATGACGATAGATTGCAAAAGGGCGAACAGCAGACTGCGTTATCGCAGTCTGCCAAACCCTTAGTTTTACGGATACCGAAACTAACCTTCCACATACTAAGATAACCGTATTACCCTCAAATCGCAGTTGTTTTAAGGAGAAAAGAAAATGCTCGGAACATATGTAAATGTAATTGCCGTTCTGCTTGGCGGAACCTTAGGACTGCTCTTAAAAAAGGGACTTCCCGAGCGAATGGCAGACATATTGATGCATGGATTAGGACTGTGCACCCTGTATTTGGGAATCAGCGGTTCGCTTCAGGGAGAAAATTCCATGATTTTAATTATTTCCGTCGTGCTGGGTGCACTGATTGGAGAAGGGCTTGATTTAGAAAGCCGCGTTAATCATTTAGGAGAATGGCTGGAATCAAAGGTCGCAAAAAAGGATTCTGATAAAATGTCTATTGCGGAAGGGTTTGTAACGGCAAGCCTTTTATTCTGCGTGGGAGCAATGACGATTGTGGGCGCGCTGCAGAGCGGACTGACGCACAACTATGAAATGTTATTCAATAAATCTATATTAGATTGTGTGGCAGCAGTCATTTTTGCATCTACCCTTGGAATCGGTGTGCTGTTTTCGGCAGGCTTTGTACTGGTCTATCAGGGGGGGATCACACTTTTAGCCCAGTGGATTGAACCGTTTTTGACGGAAACGATTATTAATGAGATGACCTGCGCAGGGTCTGTGATCATTATTGGATTAGGTTTGAATATGTTAGGCTTGACAAAGCTTCGGGTTATGAATTATGTGCCGGCGATTTTTGTGCCGATTCTACTTTGTCAGTTTATGTAAATAAAACGTAACAATAGGCAACAGTTACAGATAAAAGTTAGTAGGTTGGTGTACGTGAGAAGATATATAAGAATGGTTTTTCTGTTGCTGTTTTTTGCGGTACTTTTACAGGGAGCAGTTGTGGGAATAGCAGAAGAAAGACCAGAGGAAGAGGAAACGATTGCAGCAGCTTATGTAATCGACAGAGAATTGAATGCAGGCGTATTTACGGATATAAAAGAAAAACTGTTTGATTCGGGCGTGATTTCTCCGGATCTGCAGGTGGTTTATCTGACGCCGGAGGAGCAGGCGTCGCAGGTCTATACTTTTTTGCAGGGACCAAGGGCATATAGTGAAAATCTGCCATGGTCCGGTGACTGGTGTCAGAAGGTTGTCCGCCGGAATTCTTTTGGCGGATTTGGGTGCGGGTTATGCTGTATGGCAAATATTTACAGCACATTGACAGACTATGAGTGCTCTCCCTGGGATATGTACGAGTATGCGATCCGGGCAACTTATTATTATCCTACCAAAAAAAGCGGTGCGATTGGCTGGGGAGATATGAAAGCAACACTGAAATCGGCAGGCTTTGACTGTGAAGTTTATCGGAAGCCGGAAGCCTATGAAGCATTTCAGCAGCAGATGAAGGAAACAAAGTCGGCAATAGTACTGGTCAGCAGTGCCAATGACGATACTTTTTGGAAGGATACGCCGGGGCATTATGTGAATGTCTGGCTGTATCAGGAGAGTACGGATATGGTATTTTTAGCGGAACCGGGCGACCCGGAAAATAATCGGACCTGGATACCGCTTCGCTATGTTTATGATGCGTTAAAAACAGTCAGCGAGTATCAGTACTTGGCTGTAACGGCTTATTCGGAAGAGACAAATAGCTGGAAGTGGGATGGTATAGATGATAATTGGAATGGGAAATCTGCACAATAAAAGTTATTTTCTTTCCCGAAAAGCAAGCGTTAAGAAAACGCAAAAAAAGACCGATATTATATGTGAAACCATAGAAAATATGCATCCAGGGAGGGATTAGCCGCATACGGATATGAGGGATATTTTAAGGTTCCATCGGTGGTGATTGTGACAGCATTGCATGATTCAAAATCAAAACGCAGGCAGAAGGAACAAAAGCCGGGCGGACAGAGTATATTCGGACAGCTATTAGCGGACGAGAGCGAACGCCTGAAAGAAGAGCACAGCCTTGAAGGCAAGATGCTCGGATATGCCAAAAACGGGCAGACCTTTGTCGGGCAGGTGAAACAGAGAGAATATAAGTGATGGAAGGTGAGCAGGGTTTTTTGCTCACCTTTTATTTCTTTGTTTTTTTAAGAAATTAATTGATGGGATGGTGACATACAATGGCTGAAAAGAAAAACAACAAACTGCAAATCCGAAACAGCACGGTGGATTTCCTTGTATTTACAAAGGACGCTCACGAGGACGGCATTGAAGTCCGTGTGCAGGATCACGATGTATGGCTGACACAAAAGGCAATGGGCCAGCTTTTTGATGTGGACAGAAGCGTTGTTACAAAGCACCTTAAAAATATTTATGAAAGCGGCGAATTGTCCGAAGATTCAACTTGTGCAAATTTTGCACAAGTTGCGGATAACGGGAAAACCTATCAATACAAATTTTATTCGCTGTCCGCTATTATCGCCGTCGGCTACCGTGTTAACTCCGGCAGGGCAACACAATTCCGTCAGTACAATTTCCTCTGCACGGCTATGGATGCTGTTCAGGCGGCGAAAAATTCCATCTGCTCAAACAGGGATTTCATAAAGCAACAGCTCCTTTCTGTGTTGGATTTCGGCGGTTATATGGATTTCTGACTCCTTTCCTATAACTGCTTTTCGATTTACCACAAATGAGCCGCAGTCATATGTATTAGGTGGCTGAAACCACCCTTTACATAGTAACTCTCAAAGGTAAATATTGTAGAGTTTATCAAAGAGGGATATGATGAGGAACAGCTAAAGCATATCCGAAGGGCATTGCAGAAAGGGTTAGATTTAAAGCCTTACCTGCTCTGGATTCAGAAGATAAATGGTATCAGGAGCAGGTATGTTTTGCTAGCATGAAATCAGTCAAAAAATTGGATAAGAAAA
>CAYWXJ010000184.1:0-3527 GCA_964462405.1 uncultured Eubacterium sp. | reverse complement strand
GACGGTAAGTTAAATACCTTAGTGAAGGATACCTGTGGACGCAACCGGAAGGTTTTGGAAATTTTTACTGCCCATGGTGCACCGGAAGAAATCTGTTATGAAGCAAAGCCCCATATTGGAACCGATGTTTTAGCGGAAGTGATTCCTGCCATGAGGGAACAAATCATTGCTATGGGCGGCAGCTTTTTGTTTGAAAGCTGTATGACGGATATAAAGATTGACCATGGAAAGCTTTCTGCAATCGAAATCAATCACGAAACCTGGATGGACACGGAGGTTTTAGTCCTTGCAGTCGGTCACAGTGCCAGAGATACCTTTGAAATGCTGCTGCGGCACCACATTCCGATGGAAGCAAAAGCCTTTGCCGTAGGTCTGCGTGTGGAGCATCTGCAGGAAATGATCAGCCAAAATCAATATAAAGAAGCAGCATCCATGCTTCCTCCTGCAGCGTATAAGGTGACCGCCAATGGCACAAATAACCGGGGTGTCTATTCCTTCTGCATGTGTCCGGGCGGCTATGTGGTCAATGCCTCCTCGGAAGAGCAGCGGTTAGCTGTCAACGGTATGAGTTATTATAAACGGGACAGCGAAAATGCCAACAGTGCGATTATTGTATCGGTAACGCCAGAGGATTTCGGCGCAGAAGGTCCGCTTTCCGGTGTTGCCTTTCAGCGTAAATTAGAAGAAAAAGCATTTCAGTTAGGCCGCGGAGCAATTCCGCAGCAGCTATACGGGGATTTTAAGCGCAGACAGGCAAGTACTGCCTATGGTGCGTTTCCTTCTGTCACCTGCGGTAATACAGAATTTGGCGCGCTGCATGAGCTGTTTGGCAAAAATATTTATGAATCTTTTCTGTGCGGAATGGAGCAGTTCGGAAAAAAGATTCCCGGCTTTGACCGTGAAGATACCATCCTTTCCGGCGTAGAGAGCAGAACCTCTTCTCCCGTAAGAATCCATAGAAACACAGAATTTCAAAGTGAGGTCGCAGGCATTTATCCCTGTGGAGAAGGTGCAGGATATGCAGGCGGAATCATGTCCGCAGCCATGGACGGCATTAAGTCCGCAGAAGCGATCGCTTCGAAATATATGCCGGCGAAAAGATAACATACTATAAGAATCGATAAGTTAAATGGAAGGAAGTATGATTTTGAGCGAATATACACCAATGATGCAGCATTATCTGAATACAAAGGAAGCGTATAAAGACTGTATCCTGTTTTACCGTTTAGGCGACTTTTATGAAATGTTCTTTGAAGATGCAAAGATCGTATCCAAAGAATTAGAGCTGACCTTGACCGGGAAAAGCTGCGGTGCAGAGGAACGTGCACCGATGTGCGGCATTCCCTATCATGCGGTAGAAAGCTATTTGACCAAGCTGGTAAAAAAAGGCTATAAGGTAGCTATCTGCGAGCAGGTAGAAGACCCGAAAACCGCAAAAGGCATCGTTAAAAGAGAAGTCATCCGTATCGTGACACCGGGAACGAATACCGACAGTCAGGCATTGGATGAATCCAAGAACAACTACATCATGTGCATTGTCTATCTGGCAGATAAATACGGGATTTCCATTGCAGATGTCAGCACGGGAGACTATTTTGTCACAGAGGTCGATACCGAACGTAAGCTTTTGGATGAAATCAACAAATACAGCCCTGCCGAGATTATCTGCAATGAAGCCTTTTATATGAGCGGCGTGGACTTAGAGGAAATTAAAAACAGATTAAATATTTGTGTCAGTTCTTTGGATTCCTGGTATTTCAGTGATGATACTGCCATTGGAACCTTAAAGGAGCATTTTAAAATACATAGCTTAGAGAGCATCGGACTGAATGATTTTGCCTGTGGCAGCATTGCAGCAGGCTCCCTGTTAAAATATCTCTATGAGACCCAGAAAAACTCCCTGTCCCATATGGCAGCCATTCATCCCTATGTGACCGGAAAGTTTATGATTATTGACAGCTCAACCAGACGGAATTTAGAGCTGGTAGAAACCCTTCGGGAAAAATCAAAGCGCGGTTCTCTGCTCTGGGTGTTAGACAAGACCAAAACTGCCATGGGCGCGAGAATGCTGCGTTCCTATATTGAGCAGCCATTAATCGAAAAGCCGGAAATTACTGAGCGTTTTGATGCCATTGAGGAATTGAACGATCATGTGATTACCAGAGAGGAACTGCGGGAATATCTAAATCCGATTTATGACTTAGAGCGTCTGATTACCCGGGTCACTTATCAGACAGCTAATCCCAGGGATTTAATTGCTTTTAAAAATTCCATTCAGATGCTTCCGCCCATTAAGAACCTTTTAAAGGATTTCTCAGGTTCGCTCCTTCAAAAAATCCAGGAGGAATTAGATGCGTTGGAGGACATTTTCAAGCAGATTGACGACGGTATCATAGAGGAACCGCCGATTCTAATGCATGATGGCGGTATTATCAAGGAAGGCTACCACGAGGAAGTAGACCGCCTCCGAAAAGCAAAGACAGAAGGAAAACAGTGGTTAGCGGAATTAGAAGCCAAAGAGCGGGAGAAGACCGGAATTAAGAATTTAAAAATTAAATTTAATAAAGTTTTTGGCTATTATTTAGAGGTTACCAATTCCTACAAGAATCTTGTACCGGATTATTTTACGAGAAAACAGACTTTAGCAAATGCAGAACGTTATATCACACCGGAATTAAAAGAATTAGAGGATGTAATCTTAGGGGCAGAAGATAAGCTGACCGTTCTGGAATATGAATTATTCCGTACGATTCGGGAATCCGTAGCCGCAGAGGTCATCCGTATCCAGAAGACGGCAAAAGCAGTCGCACGGTTAGATGTATTAGCATCACTTGCCTATGTGGCGGAACAGAATCATTATTGCAGGCCGAAATTAAACGATAACGGTATTATTGATATTAAAGACGGTCGTCATCCGGTCGTTGAGAAAATGATACATAATGATATGTTTATCAGCAATGATACCTATTTAGACAACAGCAAACAGCGGATTTCCATTATTACAGGGCCAAATATGGCGGGAAAATCCACGTATATGCGACAGACGGCACTGATTGTCTTAATGGCACAGATCGGAAGCTATGTTCCGGCAGCTTCTGCCAATATCGGTATCGTAGACAGAATCTTTACCAGAGTCGGCGCATCGGATGACCTGGCCAGCGGACAGAGTACCTTTATGGTAGAGATGACAGAAGTAGCCAATATCCTGAGAAATGCCACTTCTAATTCCCTGTTGGTGTTAGATGAAATCGGACGCGGTACCAGTACCTTTGACGGCTTAAGTATCGCATGGGCGGTGGTAGAGCATATCAGTAATCCCAAGCTCCTAGGTGCAAAGACCTTGTTTGCAACCCATTATCATGAACTGACCGAATTAGAAGGAAAGCTTGACAATGTAAATAATTACTGCATCGCGGTAAAAGAAAAAGGCGACGATATTGTATTTTTGCGGAAAATCATTCCCGGCGGCGCAGATAAAAGCTATGGTATTCAGGTGGCAAAGCTTGCAGGTCTGCCGGAATCCGTGC
>CAYWXJ010000183.1:0-3530 GCA_964462405.1 uncultured Eubacterium sp. | reverse complement strand
TTTCTTCTGCTTTTTTCGCTTCCTCTTCGCCGTGTACGAGATTTGTAAGCTCATATGCAAGAATCTCCTTTGCGCGGTTTAACTGGCTTCCTTCCCAGGATTCCATTGCTTCAATCTCCTCTAACGGAAGGAAGGTCAGCATCTTGATACATTTTAATACATCTGCGTCAGATACGTTTCTCCAGTACTGGTAAAAATCAAACGGAGATGTTTTCTCCGGGTCTAACCATACCGCACCGGACTGAGTCTTACCCATTTTCTTGCCTTCTGAATTTAACAGCAGATTAATCGTCATAGCATAAGCATCCTTGCCTAATTTCCGTCGAATCAGTTCTGTACCGCCAAGCATATTGCTCCACTGGTCATCTCCGCCGAACTGCATATTACAGCCATATTTTTGGAACAATGAATAGAAATCGTAGCTCTGCATAATCATATAGTTAAACTCTAAGAAGCTAAGTCCCTTTTCCATACGCTGTTTATAGCACTCTGCGGTAAGCATACGGTTGACGGAAAAATGAGCGCCTACCTCACGGAGTACTTCAATATAATTCAAATCCATCAGCCAGTCGGCATTGTTGACCATAATTGCCTTCCCTTCGGAAAAATCAATAAAACGGCTCATCTGCTTTTTAAAACATTCACAGTTGTGCTGAATCGTCTCCGGTGTCATCATCTGACGCATATCGGTGCGTCCTGTTGGGTCGCCAATCATAGCCGTACCGCCGCCAATCAAAGCGATTGGCTTATTACCTGCCATCTGCAGACGCTTCATTAGGCAAAGTGCCATAAAATGTCCTACATGAAGACTGTCTGCCGTAGGGTCAAAGCCGATGTAAAAAACGGCTTTTCCATTGTTAATTAAGTCCTTAATCTCTTTTTCATCTGTTACCTGGGCAATTAAACCGCGGGCAACTAATTCATCATATAATGTCATGTCTTTTCTCCTTTTTATTCTTCAATATGTTTTTTCATAATGTAACCCGGTATTCTTCATATTTTATGTCAAAGAAATGCGCACTGCTATTCTGAAAATATAAAAAGCCTCCGTCCTAAAAAAAGGACGAAGGCTAACGCTCCGTGTTACCACCTTTGTTCACAGCCTGCTTACGCATCACTGTCTCTGTGGGTATCTGCCAATACCGCTGCGCTTTAACGTGCGCAATTCCGTCACAGCCTACTGACCTTTGTCCATTTCAAAAACAAAAATGTTCAATGTGAAGCTCAAAGATGTATTCGCAGCAAACTCTTCATGCACCTCTCATCGACCGGTTGCTTTCTGTATGTCTCTGCCTGCTGTTACTTCTTCTTATCATCGCCTGTTACTTCTGCAATAAAAGGAATCTCTTCCATAACTTCCTTTTACATCTTTGGAAATTAAAGTCATTATATGCGGTAAAATTTCTTTTGTCAATATTTAATTGTTTCATACAAAACCTCAAATATTTGAACTGCTTTTTTCCATTCTTTATTCATTTAATCTGTAAAAATTTTACACATACTTTTCTAACGTTGCCCGCACAGCTTTCGTACCGGCACACATTTCTTTGAAATATTTGCATACTAACTCTGCCATACCCACCTCATACAGATCCACGCCAAAAATCTTAGCATTGCTAAGTATCGGCTTTAACGCATCGGTATCTACTGTACTGCCAAGCTTCATATCTGCAACATAAGGACGAACCGTATCTAACAATGGGTCAGGACTTAATGTAAACGCTTTTCCATTGTCATCTACGCCCATCAGATAACGCAGCCAGCCTGCAAATACCAACGGAATCCGTTTTAAATCAGCTACCTGTAAGCTGTCGGAAGCTGCATAAGCCTTAATGGTCTCACCGAAACGTATCGCCAGCTTCTGGGAAGTATCCGTTGCAATCCGCTGCGGCGTATCCGGCATAAATGGATTCGGAATCCGGACATTTAAGACCGTATCGATAAATTCCTTCGGGTCTAAAATTCCAGGATTAGTCACCACCGGAAGTCCTTCGGTATATCCGATTTCTTCAACTAATTTCTTTAAAGCTGCATCTTTCATTTCTGCAGAAATCAGCTTATAATCCAACAGACAGCCAAATACAGCGAGTGCCGTATGCAGAGGATTTAAGCAGGTGCAGACCTTCATCTTTTCTACCTTATCCACCGTTTCTCTTTCAGTAAACATCAGACCGCCTTTTTCTAGCTGCGGTCTTCCATTCGGGAATGCATCTTCAATTACTAAGTATTCACATTCCTCTGCATTGACAAAAGGCGCCACATAAGTACTTTTTGATGTAATAACAGGGTCTAATTCCTCTACTCCGTCTTTCTTTAAAATTTCTTCTACAGAAGCGTCCGGACGCGGTGTAATCTTATCAATCATAGTCCACGGGAAAGAAACCTTGTCCTTATTGTTGATATATGCATAAAAGCCCTTATCAGCAGTTCCGTTTTCTGTCCATTTTTCGGCAAAAGCATTGATTGCCGCATACAATTTATCTCCGTTATGGGAGCAGTTATCCATGCTCACCATAGCAATTGGCTTTTCACCGTCTTGAAAACGTGCATACAATAAAGATGCTACCTTTCCGATATAGCTCATTGGCTTAGCAGGACCGTTCTGAAAATCCTCCTCTACTGCTGGAAGAAGCCCGCCTTTCCCGTTGACTAAGCTGTAGCCCTTTTCTGTTATGGTAAAGGAAGCCATCTGTAAGGAATCTTTACAGAAAATCTCTCTTAAACGGTCATACTCTTTTGTATTTTCAGAATCTAAGGCTAAGGATTCTACTACACTTCCGATTACTGTCTTTTCTACACTTCCGTCTGCCTTTAAGGTAACAAGAATTGTATAATCATCATGGGGATGATTCATTTTATCAACGATTTCATAATCATAGCCTTCAGCAACCACAAGACCTCTATCAAGGATGCCGCTGTTTAAAAGATTCTGTACGACATTTGCCTGAAACGCACGGAAAATATTACCTGCACCAAAGTGAATCCAGAAAGGATTCTCCTTCGTTGCCTTTGTAACAGCTTCTCTGTCAAATTTAGGAAGGTCATATCCGGCAGCTTCCCACTGTGCCCGATTTGCAATTCCACTCTGATTTAACTTCATAACTTCCTCCTATTTTTCACTTTTTTCAATAGCTTCCCAAAGACCGTTCAAGTAGGCTGCTCCTAAAGCTCTGTCATAAAGACCATAGCCCGGCATTGCAACCTCGTCCCAGATCATACGTCCGTGGTCGGGACGGATTGGCCCGTCAAATCCAATATCATAAAGTGCTTTCATGATCTCATACATATCGAAAGTTCCGTCAGAGGATAAATGCGCTGCTTCCTCGAAATCTGTCGGAGAATTGAATTTTAAATTTCTCACATGTGCAAAATGAATCCTTCCCTTTAAAGAACGAATCATATCTGGCAAATCATTTTCTAAATTTGTTCCATAGGAACCGGAACAGAAGGTCACACCATTGTGTGGGTTGTCCACCATTTCCATCATACGAAGAATGTTTTTCTTATTAATAATAATTCTTGGAAGTCCG
>CAYWXJ010000182.1:0-3540 GCA_964462405.1 uncultured Eubacterium sp. | reverse complement strand
CTGAAATTCCGCCTCTGGTGATAATTGCCTCTTTAAAATCCCGCAGCCCGATCAATGTGACCGGAAAAGCTTTCAGCAGATTTAACAGGCAGTTACGTTCTTCTTTTGTGATTTCATTCACTTTTTTATCGGGATGAATGCCGGATAGTTCTACAATAACCGGAAGCATCTTCGCAGGCAGAAGTCCCTGGATAGAATTTTTAAACTGTTTATTCTTATTTGCATCAAAATCTCTGAGAAGTCTTTGATCTAATTGCTCTGCTGTCAATGCCGGTTTGAGATCAATATTCATAGAAAGCTCCTGCTTCTTTAACTCTTTTCCCACAAGACTGCTGGCACTTAAGCACAGCGGCCCGCTTACCCCGAAATGCGTAAAGAGCATCTCCCCAAAGTCTTCAAACAAAAGCTTTTTTCCTTTTTTTATGGTTACACGGACATTTTTTAAAGCAAGTCCCTGCATTTTCGTGACATAATCCTCTTTTGTGACAAACGGAACTAATGCAGGCTCAATATCTGTAATTTTATGACCGCATGTTCTTGCAAATGTATAGCCATCTCCGGTTGAACCCGTACTCTGATAGGAAAATCCCCCTGTCGCTAGAATGACTGCATCGGCATATTCAGCCGTCCCATCAGAAAGCCGGACGCCTCTGCACCTGTCTTCTTCTGTAATCAGTCCTTCTGCTCTGGTGAATAACCGAATCTCCACACCTGCCTTTTTCAATGCACGGCTCAATGCCCCGATTACGTCCGAAGAATGGTCTGACACAGGAAAAACACGGTTTCCCCGCTCGGTTTTTGTCTTCACACCATGATTTTCAAAAAAGTCAATAACCCGGAAATTGTCATAAGCATAAAATGCACTGTATAAAAATTTCCGGTTCGTAATTACATTGGCAAACAGGGTATCCATATCTCCGGCATTGGTTATATTGCATCTGCCTTTACCGGTAATGTAGAGTTTTTTGCCAAGTTTTTCATTTTTCTCTAATAATATGACAGAATGTCCTTTATTAGCTGCCGCAAGTGCCGCAAACATACCTGCAGGACCTCCGCCGATGACAATTACTTTTTTCACTTCTCTTCTCCGATTCTGGCATATCGCATTTTGATGGATTCGTCAATATGGTCAATTTCATCATTCTCGTATACCTGATATTCTCCCCATATTTTTTCTAACATTTCTAAGGTTCCCGCCACTTCTGACTGCTTTTTCATGCAAAGTGCTACAATCAGGGAATTGATAACACTAAGGGGTGCCACTAAAGAATCCACAATAGAAGCCATATCACTTTTGGCAATCAAATTGCAGGAAGAATACAGATTCATCGGCGAATGTACACTGTCTGTTAAGGTAATCACCTTTGCGTTCCGATTATTGGCAAATTCCATGGCTTTTAAGGTGCGCATGGAATAGCGCGGAAAGCTGATTCCGATAATGACATCTTCGCTTCCGATCCGAACCATCTGCTCAAATAGCTCGCTGGAGCTGTTCGTATGAAGCAAATGTACTTTATCAAACATCAAATTCAAATAAAATGCCAGAAAGCTTGCAAGGGGTGCGCAACTCCGGATTCCGACCACATAGATATTCTTTGCATTTAAAATGGTATCCACTGCCAGTTCAAATGCATTCTGGTCGATACTTTCTAACGTACTCTTTAAATTTTCTGTATCTGACTGAAGCACTGTTTCTAAAATCTGAGACTGACTGATTCTTCCATATGTTACTTCCATACGCTGAATGGAATTCAGTTTATTGCGCACCAGCTCTTCTAACGCTTTTTGAAATTCCGGATAACCTTTATATCCCAGATTTGTAGCAAAACGAACCACTGTAGATTCGCTTACGCCTACAACCTCTCCCAATTTAGCTGCTGTCAAAAAGACAGCTTTG
This sequence comes from uncultured Eubacterium sp., assembly GCA_964462405.1. Lineage (GTDB taxonomy): Bacteria > Bacillota > Clostridia > Lachnospirales > Lachnospiraceae > Roseburia_B. The sequence goes on along the minus strand of CAYWXJ010000182.1, from coordinate 1,643 downwards.
TCATAGTTGTCAGTAATATAAGTCGCCAATAGCTTCTGACCCTTGCTCATACTTCCATATTTTTCATTGATTCGATTGCTCAAATCATTCGTGTTGCTCATTTCTGCTACCTCACCGTTTGTTTATCACGGTCTTCATCCTTCCCCACTTTTCTGCATTTTTGCTGCATATTTTATTATTATAACATATAAAGTCTTAATTGTGCAACAAAGGAGAGAACCTTCGTCCTCTCCTTGTAACAGTTCAGCGTAGGACTTTGCACTTGCTGCAAAGCCCGTAAGAATATGTAGATTTTTCCGAGCGTGAATCCGCCCCTTGCCGTAGGCAACTTTAAATGGACGGATTCAGTAACAGTGAAGCCGAAAGGCTGAACTGTTACCTCTCCTTTGCTAAATGTATGTTCCTTGTCAGATTATACCGGATATGCTCCATTCTTTGTATCTGCAACAGATGCATCTACACCTTTCTGCTGTGCTTCACGGTATTTGAAAAATTCAGTTGCAACCTGCGGGAACAATGCATAGGATAATACATCCTCATCCTGCTGTTTCCACTGTTTCATTTCAGCTTCAATCTTGTCTAATTCCGGCTCAAGCAAGTCTGCATATCTGCATGTGATCGCATTCTTCTTCTCTTCTCCAAGAACCTTGTCAATAACTTCCGGATTGAAAGGTTTTACAGTCTGACCATATTTACCAAGCAATACATCCTTTGTTTCTTTTGTAGCAACCTTGTAACGCTCTCCCATCAATACATTGAATACAGCCTGTGTACCAACAATCTGTGAAGATGGCGTTACCAATGGCGGCTCACCGAGGTCTTTACGAACACGCGGGATTTCTTTTAATACTTCTTCGTATTTATCCTCTGCATTCTGCTCTTTTAACTGAGATACCATGTTGGATAACATTCCGCCCGGCACCTGATATAACAAGGTCTTAATATCAACACCTAATACCTTTGGATTTAATAATCCGCTTGCTAATGCTTCTTCTCTCATCGGACGGAAGTATTCTGCAATTTCTGCTAAGAGATTCTGATCTAAGCCTGTATCATATTCTGTACCCTTGAATGCTTCTACCATAACCTCAGTTGCCGGCTGGCTGGTTCCGAGTGCAAATGGCGACATTGCCGTATCAATAATGTCGCAGCCTGCTTCTACTGCCTTCATGTAAGTCATAGAAGCCACACCGGAAGTATAATGTGTATGAAGCTCAATCGGAAGGCTTGTAGCAGATTTCAAAGCCTGCACTAACTCAGTAGCCTTTGCCGGTACTAACAGACCTGCCATATCCTTGATACAGATAGAATTTGCACCCATATCCTCGATTTTCTTAGCCATCTCTGTCCAGTATTCCAAGGTATAAGCATCTCCTAATGTATAGGATAATGCTACCTGTGCATGTCCTTTTTCTTTGTTGCAGGCAGTAACTGCCGTCTGTAAGTTACGAAGGTCATTTAAGCAGTCAAAAATACGGATAATATCAATTCCGTTTGCAATGGATTTCTGCACAAAATATTCTACAACATCATCTGCATATGGACGGTATCCCAAAATATTCTGTCCGCGGAATAACATCTGTAATTTGGTGTTCTTAAAGCCTGCTCTTAATTTACGAAGTCTGTCCCATGGATCCTCTTTT
>CAYWXJ010000181.1:0-3587 GCA_964462405.1 uncultured Eubacterium sp. | reverse complement strand
CCACCGGACGTTATCCGGCATCCTGCCCTGTGAAGCCCGGACTTTCCTCACCTGTATCTGCATACAGCCGCGATCATTTGCTCTACTTACTTATATTCTTATACATGAAATGCACTTCCGCCGATAAATTCCCTTAAAATGGAATTACTGCCAATATCTTCACTTGGCACCGGCAAAAAGTAATCTAAGAATTTCAACAGTCTTTTTGCTTCCATATATTCTGGAGCCGATTTATTTATTCCAAACAACAACGGCTCTGCATATGATTTTAACACAGCCAGTTCATAAATCAAGCCCGAATTAAACATAATATCTGCACTGTCCTGAAATGGGAAAATATACTTCTCTTCTCCGCGCCTTACGGAATTCCACATAGCAATCGTCTCCTGTGCCGTAGTATTCCTGGTCCTGGCATCCCTGACAATACGGCGGATCAATCTTCCGTCCGTTGTCGGCAGATAATTGTGTTCATCCACATTAATCTGTGACAACGCACTGATAAAAATCTTAAACTTACTCTCTTTCGGCAAAGTGTAGGACAATTTGTCATTCAAACCGTGAATTCCTTCAATGACTAAAATATCACCTTCGCCCAATTTCATTTTCTTCCCTTTATACTCTCTTCTTCCTGTCTTAAAATTGAATGTCGGTATTTCTATCGTTTCCCCATTCAAAAGTGCGAGCATATCCCGATTGAACAGTTCTACGTCTAGTGATTCTAAACATTCAAAATCATAATTGCCGTTTTCATCTCTCGGGCACTTATCCCTGTTATGGTAGTAATCATCCAAACCAAGCGGATAGGGATGCAGTCCTAAAGTAGAAAGCTGAATCGAGAGCCTGTGTGAAAATGTTGTCTTACCGGAGGAGGACGGTCCTGCAATCATCACAAACTTATGGTCACCGGAGGCGGCAATCATCTGTGCCATTTCCCCGATCTTCTTCTCCATAAGCGCTTCCTGTACCAGAATAATCTCCTGCATCCTTCCGGCTGCAATGGCATTGTTCAATGCGCCAATGGTGCCTACGCCCATGGCCTGGCTCCATTCTCTTGAGCTGTTCAGTGTATCAAAATGCTTTACGGAAGGTTTAAATTCCGCTACTTCCTTTGTATTCTCATTCGGGAACATCAATACAAAACCGTCATCATATGACTGCAGATCAAAATATTTCAGATAACCGGTATGCGCCACCATATATCCATAAAAATAATCTTTATAATTATCCAGAGAATAAATATTGACACTAGAGCTTCTGCGATAACGGAACAGACATTCTTTTTCTGTCATGCCAAGCTCCAAAAACAGTTCGATCGCCTCATCGATTCCCATACAGCTTTTCATAATCGGAAGCTTCTCCTCTACTATACGGAGCATCTCTTCCTTTAACCGAAGCAGAAGTTCTGCATCTGGTTTTCCGTAATTTACCAATTCGCAATAGTATGCCTGACTGATACAGTGCATGACCCTGACAGCGGATTTTTCTTTCCCAAGCAGGTTATATAAGGCTTTCTGCATCAGGAGAGTAACACTTCTGCGGTATGCCTTTCTTCCTGCACTGTCCGCTGTAGTAACAAAGGTAAGCTCACCCGCTTTCTTTACCCGTTTATGCAATTCACAAAGCCGGTTATTCAGCAGCACCAGCACAATATCATCCTTATAATATTTCTGGTATTCTTCAGCGATCTCTAAGTACTGTGTTCCTTTTGCATATGAACTTTCTTCTCCGCAGATTTTCAGTATTACTTTTTCTTCACACATATAAATTCTCCTAAATTACCCAGAATGGAAATGTAAGTTCCTGTGCTGTTATTTCAATATCTTCACAGCGTTGTTCCAAATATTTCTTCATATAGCGGATAAAAATATGCTCCAATCCATAATGTCCTGCATCTATGATGCAAAGCCCCTGTGCAGCGGCATCAATACCATCATGGTGGTCAATATCACCGGTAATCAGTACATCCGCCCCCTGTGCAATGGCATTTCCGATTTCGCTCTTGCCGGAACCGGGAGAAATGGCTGCTGTTTTCAATACCTTATCCGGATTACCGAATACCTTTACCTGCTCTAAGGAAAATGCTGCTTTTACAAATCTGGCACAATACTGTAAACTCATTGGCTCTAACAGTGTCCCTACTCTGCCGATGCCCTCTTCCTGTCCGTCGGTAACTGCTGTCACATCTAATACCCGACAATCCGCTAAGCCTAACATTGCTGCGGACAGCTCTGCCATGCCCTTCACGTCAAAATTCGTATGCATTGCATAGCAGGCAATATCATTTTGAATCAGCTTTATAAGTCTTCTGCCGATAAAATTTTCCGTCGTAATTTGCTTTATTCCCTTAAAAATCAAAGGATGGTGTGTTAAAAGCAAATCTGCCTGGGCTGCTATGGCGGCATCTATGGCTTCATCCGTCGCATCTAACGCAATATAAATCTTTTTTATCTCTTTTTCGGGACTTCCTGCTAAAAGTCCTACATTATCCCAGTCACAGGCATAAAAGCTCGGTGACTGTTACTCTAATATCTGTGTGATTTCTCTGCACTTCACTTGACATCTCTCCTTAAAAATATGCCAACGCACCCTTTGCGCAGGCAAGCTCTGTTTCAATCTGCTCTCTGCGTACTGCAATCGCCTCGGTCTGCTGCTGCCGTGAAATCTCTTCTAAAATCCCTTCATACTGATTTATCGTATGCAGCAGAAACTTATGCAATACATCATTTTTGCTGTTTAACAAAAATTCTCCATAACGATACAAAATCTGCCATTCCTCTGCGGAATAGGAAGCAGACTTTTTCTTTTCTCCATCAAAGGTCACATGCATCATGGGATAATATTTGCCGTCTTCAAAAACCATATCCTCCCTGTCGATTACATAACCTTTTTGATACAAATATTCTCTCACCCTTGGAATTTCAGACTGGGGCTGCAAAATCAGCTCCTTTGCCGAAGCAACTACCGCTTCTCCTTCTTCTAAAATATGAAGCATGACACCGCCGCCCATTCCGGCTATCAGAATCGTATCCGCCTCCTCCCTTGCCAACGCTGCCACTCCATCGGAAATCCTTGTTGTTATGTAATCACCCAATCCACAAGCCTCTATATGCTTCTTTGCGCGCAGTAAAGGACCCTTTCTTATATCCATGGCAAACGCTTTCGTTATCCTTCCAGTCTGTACCAGATAAATGGGGATATAGCCATGATCTGTCCCCACATCTGCTAATACTTCATTTTCTGATACCATATCTGCAAGATGTGACAATCTTTTTGAAAGCTTTATCATATCTTTTACTCTAAATAATCCTTCAGCTTGCGGCTTCTGCTTGGGTGACGCAGCTTGCGCAGTGCTTTTGCTTCGATCTGGCGGATACGCTCACGGGTAACATTGAACTCTTTGCCGACTTCCTCTAAGGTTCTTGCACGTCCGTCTTCAAGCCCAAAACGTAAGGTAAGCACCTTCTGTTCACGCTCTGTCAGGGTTCCAAGTACCTCCTGGAGCTGTTCCTTTAACAATGTAAATGCTGCCGCATCCGCAGGAACAGGAACATTGTCATCCTGAATAAAATCTCCTAAATGGCTGTCTT
>CAYWXJ010000180.1:0-3611 GCA_964462405.1 uncultured Eubacterium sp. | reverse complement strand
TGCGCGGATTGATGGCAGATACAACAGGTAGAACCATCGAGCTGCCGATCAAGTCGAACTTCCGTGAAGGTCTTGACGTATTGGAGTACTTCATGTCTGCACATGGAGCACGTAAAGGACTTTCCGATACTGCTCTTCGAACAGCCGATTCCGGATACCTGACCAGACGTCTTGTTGACGTTTCTCAGGAGCTTAGTATCCGTGAGTCCGACTGTGTTGCCGGAACCGACAGAGAGATTCCGGGTATGTGGGTAACTGCATTTATGGATGGTAAGGAAGAAATCGAAAGTCTTCAGGAAAGAATCACCGGACGTTTCTCCTGCAATACCATTTGCGATAAAGACGGTAATGTCATCGTAAAAGCAAATCATATGATTACGCCGCGCCGCGCAGCTGAGGTCATCAGCAGAGGTGTAGACGAGAACGGCAATCCGATTGAACGTGTGAAGATTCGTACGATTCTTACCTGCCGTACCCATGTAGGTGTCTGCGCAAAATGTTATGGTGCAAACATGGCTACCGGTCAGGCAGTACAGATTGGTGAAGCAGTCGGAATTATTGCGGCACAGTCCATCGGTGAACCTGGTACACAGCTTACCATGCGTACCTTCCATACCGGAGGTGTTGCCGGTGATGATATTACACAGGGTCTTCCTCGTGTCGAAGAAATTTTTGAAGCAAGAAAGCCTAAGGGACTTGCGATTATCACAGAGTTTGCAGGAACTGCAGAGATTCGAGACACCAAGAAGAAACGTGAAATCGTCGTAACCAATCAGGAAACGGGCGAGACAAAGACCTATCTGATTCCATACGGCTCCCGTATCAAGATTATGGACGGTGCTGTACTGGAAGCAGGTGATGAGCTTACCGAAGGTTCTGTAAATCCGCATGATATTTTAAAGATTAAAGGTGTTCGTGCCGTACAGGATTACATGCTGCAGGAAGTTCAGCGGGTATACCGTTTACAGGGTGTTGATATTAACGATAAGCATATTGAGGTTATCGTTCGTCAGATGTTAAAGAAGGTTCGCATTGAGAGTAATGGAGATTCCGATTTCTTACCGGGAACCTTAGTAGACATCTTAGATTACAGCGATGCCAATGAGACATTAATAGCAGACGGCAAAGAGCCTGCAGACGGCAAACAGGTACTTCTTGGTATTACCAAGGCTTCCCTTGCAACGAACTCTTTCTTATCTGCTGCTTCCTTCCAGGAAACAACCAAGGTACTGACCGAGGCTGCTATCAAAGGAAAGGTCGATCCGTTAATCGGTCTGAAAGAAAACGTAATTATCGGTAAGCTGATTCCGGTTGGAACCGGTATGAAGAGATACCGTGATTTAAAACTGGATTCCGATATAGATGAAATGGACTATTTAGACTTTGATGACGATGATTTCGATGATGACTTTGAAATAGACGAAATTATGGAAATAGAATAAAAAATATGACAGCCGCGTTTTGTGGAGAGCAGACACAAAGTTCTTCACAAAACAGCGGTTGTTTTTATGCAATCACTTCTTCCCCCAATTCATACAGCAGCTCGTTTGTTTCCAACAAAGACAACCCTCTTGCAATTCCGAAAATCAGTACGCTATCCCGTTTATTCTTAGCATAAAGATCTGCATATCCTGTAGAACAAAGCAGAGAATGCGTTTCTTCTATAGTAAGATGCATTGCCAGACAAAGGGCAATGACCTTATCCCTGGAAGGCGTCCGTTCCCCTGAAAAAATCTGATATGCATAATTACGCTGCAAGTTAGCGTCTTTAATACATTGGCTTTTCTTTAAACCATGCTTTTGAAGCAGTTTCTCTAAATATTCCGGCAGCGGCATAGAAGAGAAATGTTGGGCTTCATTTTCAATATAACTTACTACACTGTTTGTATTCTTTAAAATCTCCAATAATTCCTGCGTATTCTTACTCAAAATAATGACCTGCCTTGTAAAATATGGTAATATAGTAGATAATTGGAACAACGTTTGTGACTTGTTGTTATGATTTTAGTATAATGAGAAATACGAACTTCGTCAAATGCAATGGGGGATAAGGGTGAAAATGCAAAAGGTACAGTATGATTATTTGTATAGTAGGTATCAGGAGCTTACGATACTTGGAAGTGAAGAAAAAAAGTCTACTTATCTGGCTTTAGATGAGGTGTCGGGACAGATTGTCGTGAAAAAATATATACAACTGGAAAGTGCAGATGTATATGAACGGCTGTGTGCATTAAATAGTAAGCATCTACAAAAAATTTTTTATGTGGCAAGAAATGAGAACACAGCGCTTGTAATTATGGAATATGTCAGTGGGAGAACTATAGAAGAGCGGCAGAAAGAAATATCTGTTTTTTCTGAAAGAGAAACCATTTTTTATATCAAACAGCTATTAAAAGGGCTTTCTGAAATACACAAATCAGGAATCATTCACAGGGATATTAATCCAAGAAATGTGTTAATTTCAACGGATGGAGTGGTAAAATTATTAGATTTTGACATCGGTAGGCAGTATAAACAATCTCAGGGAAGTGATACCGCAATTTTAGGAACGGTGGGATATGCCGCACCGGAGCAGTTTGGATTTACACAGAGTGATAAGAGAACGGATATATATGCAGTTGGAGTTTTGATGAATGTAATGCTGACCGGAAAGCTTCCCGGGGAACAGGTATATACGAACAGAAGAATAGGCTATATTATACGAACCTGTACACAGCTTGACCCGGAAAAAAGGTATCAGAGTGCAGAAGAAATTTTATACGAAACTGAGATATTAAGAGAGGTCGGATTACAAAAACCGAAAGAGCAGGGAAGTATTGAACACAATCGGCAATCGAAAAGGCCGCACATAGAGTCCGGTGAAAAGGGCGATACATCGGAGAAAAGCATCATACCCGGCTTTCGGACGGGAATGCTGTGGAAGAAGATAATTGCAGTTGCTTATTATATTATGATGGGAATTTACAGTGTGGCATCTATTGTGGAATGCTCCGTCACACCATTAGCTGCAATATTGGAGCTGGCTGCTGTCAGTATGTATATTTGGCTTACCGTTTTTTTGCCGCTGAATTTTCTTGATTGGATGCATAAAGTTCCGATAGTCAGAAAATTAGAAAAAACAGGGAGAATTGTTCTGGGAGTTATATTATGGGTATTTCTGTTTTATTCTGGTTATGCATTGGAACAATATGTACGTGTAGATATGCTGCATATTGCAGTCAGAACAACAAAATAGAAAGTGTATGCTCTTTGCATACCAAAATTAAAACGTGTTTTCCTATACTATTATAAGAAAGCACGTTTTTATTTTGAATGATGCAGTACGGATCTGGCAAGGTCTAAAATAAGAACCTGTTTGGAAGGTGTTGCCTGCTGCCAGAGATTTTTTAAAAGAGAAAAATTATTATCTGCTTGCCTAAGGCTTTCCTGTTCATAAAAAATTTCCATAAAATTTAATTCTTATAAAAGTATTGTAACCAATTCAGATAAAAACATTAATAAACGATTAGATGCATATAAAGTAACTATTGTTACTTTTAGAATATAAAATTGTTATATTAGGTGATTGCGAAACTCACTTTGCGAGTTCGCAATCTTGACTAAAAACAAGA
>CAYWXJ010000179.1:0-3646 GCA_964462405.1 uncultured Eubacterium sp. | reverse complement strand
CCAGCCGAATTGGAATAAAAATTCAATATCAGTTGTTCCTTTAGAATAGAAGCAGAGTTCTTCCGGTGAGTGATCTCTTAAACGCATCTCATCTTCCTTAATACCAAGACTTAATAACCAGTCACGACAGAAGCCTCTCCAGTATTTGAACCATTCCATATCCGTTCCGGGTTCACAGAAAAATTCCAATTCCATCTGCTCAAATTCTCTGGTACGGAAGGTGAAGTTCCCCGGTGTGATTTCGTTACGGAAGGATTTACCGATCTGTCCGATTCCAAACGGGATTTTCTTGCGGGAGGTTCTCTGTACGTTTTTAAAGTTTACGAAAATACCCTGTGCTGTTTCCGGTCTTAAATATACGGTATTCTTTGCATCCTCTGTAACCCCCTGGAAGGTCTTGAACATAAGATTAAACTGACGAATATCCGTAAAGTTGTGCTTACCGCAGGTAGGACATGGAATCTGGTGTTCTTCAATAAATGCAACCATTTCTTCCTGTGACCAGCCGTCCACGGAACCTTCGAAAGCAATACTATTTTCTTCGGAGTAATCTTCAATTAATTTATCTGCACGAAAACGCTCGTGACATTCTTTACAATCCATAAGAGGGTCTGAAAATCCGCCTAAATGACCGGAAGCTACCCAAGTCTGCGGATTCATCAAAATCGCACAGTCCACACCAACGTTGTATGGGTTTTCCTGTACGAATTTCTGCCACCATGCCTTCTTTACGTTATTCTTTAATTCTACACCAAGATTGCCGTAATCCCATGTATTTGCAAGTCCTCCGTAAATTTCAGATCCCGGATAGACAAATCCTCTTGCTTTTGCCAACGCAACAATTTTGTCCATTGATTTTTCCATACTTATTCTCTCCATTTCTGCTATTTGTATATGATATATGTGAGTGCCGCCTCTTCACTGGAGCCTTCGCCTGTGATGGAAACGGTATTCTTCCCGGTGACTTTGGTATCCTGCGCGGAAACATACAAAATCGTACCCGGCACCTGTACATCTACATTTGCTTTGATAATCACTACTTTATTACTGTCATCCGCTAAGACTTCCTCTTTGCTTACCTTTTCCAGTGCGTATTCTGAATCCCCAGAACCCTTAGATACACTGCAAAATTCCGTATCAAATCCATATTCCGCCGCCTGCGCCTTCACCACAGTTCCGGTATATAATTCAATTCCGTTAAACCCGGTGTAATCTTCATAGGAATCGTATTCCATCTGCAGCTTTGCAATGCCATCTGTTACTTCAAAGAAGATTTTTTCCACAGTTTCGCCATTTGCTGCGGTGTACTCGGTAACATGGTCTGTAATGTAACTTTCTAACTCAGCCTCATCATAGTATTCTTTGTCTAAGGCTTCTACATCCATACTTACAATCTGTCCCTTTTTCTCAATAAAAACGGTACTGGTATCTACATCTGTTCTCTTAGAACATCCGGACAATAGTCCCATGCAAAGGATTACTGCGAACCCTGCGCATATCATCTTCTTCATTTTCTTCTCCTGCCTTCCGTACTTATTGCCAATCCATGCCATTATACTATGTTCTTTTCTGAATTTCAACCTGCGATTGTTTTTAAAATATCCAAAGATTGAAATCTGTGGGGTATCTGTACTGCAAAAAACCGGTTCATAATCAGCTCGAGCCTGCCTAATACCTCTTCTGAGACCATAAATGTATACAGTTTTCCAAGCTCTGCCGACAATATGTACTGCATTGTATACAGCGTAGATTCATCTACATAGACTGCATCCTTCTCCTTTGCACAGGTATCACAGAGCATTCCATGCTGATTTATGGAAAACCATGTAAGATTTTCCTTTCTTCCGCAATGCTGACAGGAAAAGAGATTCGGATACTCTCCCTCTGTCAAAAGTACCCGCAGCTCATATATTCTCCGCACCAGGCGATTATCAAGGGCCGGCTTTTCCAATGCCCGCAATGTCTGATATAAAAGCTTTAACAGTTCTTTTTCGTCATTATTCTCATGTGCATAGTAATCTGCAATCTCCAGAAAATAAAATCCATAACAGGCAGTTTCCGGATCTGCGGACAATCCCCTGAAATAGTTCGAAATAGCGGCTTTCGCCAGATTGTATGTACTGCGTCCCTCAAAAAACTCAAATTCCCCAAAGGAAAAAGGATTTGTCGCAGCCAGGAGCTGACTTGTGGGACGTCTGGCTCCTCTTGCAAAAGCTGTAATCTTTCCTCTTTCCTTTGTCAATATGGTAACCCGTTTGTCATATTCACCAACCGGCATTACATTTAGTACCATTCCCGTCAGAACCACGTTCTGTCCCATAACTGCCCAATCCTCTTTCAGAAACTATGGACTTATCTGTCATTCTCACCGGCTCTGTGCTGCCCTTGCCGATGACTTCCGCCGCACTCTGCCGATATGTCAGATAATCCGAAATCTTTCCGCTCAATTCAAAATTCTTCCAAGTATCTTCTACCATCTGCCGTCATCTCCTAAGTATTTTTCCATGTCTCACATACTTAGGTTATCCTTCTTTGACAGAAACATACCAGATAAAAATTGGTATTACAGTTCCTCTTTGCGGTACCCAAAATTCTTAATTAAAGAATCGGAATCCCGCCAGTCTTTCTTTACCTTTACCCAAAGCTTTAAATTGACCTTACTCTCTAACATCCGCTCAATTTCAAACCGGGCATTGCTGCCGATTTTTTTTAACATGGCACCGCCCTTTCCGATGATAATTCCCTTATGGGAATCCCGTTCGCAGATGATCGTAGCTTCAATATCTGTGATTTTCTGCGGACCTTTCCGCTCCTTCATACGCTCAATAGTAACTGCAATTCCATGGGGAACCTCCTCATCCAAAGCATGCAGCGACTTTTCCCGGATAATCTCTGCTACGATCTGACGCTCCGGCTGGTCTGTAACCGTATCTTCATCATAGAACATCGGTCCATAGGGAAGATATTTGAAGATCGTATCAATAACATCCTCTAAATTATGCCCGCGAAGTGCAGAGGCAGGAATAATTTCATCAAAATCAAATGCTTTGCGGTAGGTATCTATATATTCCAGAATCTTTTCCTTTTCTACGGTATCAATTTTGTTAATAATCAAAATCACCGGCAGATTGGTTTTTTCTAACTGCCTGATAATGTGCTGCTCTCCGGCACCGATATAATTGCCCGGCTCTACTAACCAGAGAATCACATCTACATCTTTTAAGGTACTTTCTGCCACATTCACCATATATTCCCCTAATTTATTCTTTGCCTGGTGAATACCCGGGGTATCAAGGAACACAATCTGGCCCCTCTCTGGGTCTGTATACACTGTCTGAATACGGTTTCTTGTGGTCTGAGGTTTTTTGGATGTAATCGCAATTTTCTGACCAATCAAATGATTCATTAAAGTGGATTTGCCTACGTTTGGCCTTCCGATAATCGTTACAAATCCTGATTTTAACTGCTTCTCCATGAATGCTCCCTTTCTTTTGTTAAATCCTGTTTTAAAAAAGCTGTTCTATTCTTTCAAATAGCACTTTCTGCTCACTGATTTTCTCTTCATTTCCAATGACGCAGAAATTCTTCTGTGAAAGCACTGCTTCTACGAGATCTGCAAGCTTACGAATATCCTCATCCGAAGCAC
>CAYWXJ010000178.1:0-3706 GCA_964462405.1 uncultured Eubacterium sp. | reverse complement strand
AAGAGTTTATCCTGAAATTTATACTTACAGATATTGAACATAAGAAGCTCTTTTATGATAGCAAGACTATCCTGCAGGAATTAGTTCAGGGAAATTATGAGGAAGCATTGAATTACAGATTGTTAGGCGAAAGCGGACCGGATCATGACAAGAGCTTTTCTGTGGAAGCGAGAATCGGTGAAAAAGTAATTGGAACCGGAATTGGACATACTAAGAAGGCGGCGGAGCAGGAGGCCGCTTATCAGGCACTGCTGATATTGAAGGCAGATGAGTTGAAAAAAGCAGAAAAACAGCAGTAAATCAGGGGGAAGTATGTATTTAAAAAGCATTGAGGTGCATGGATTTAAATCCTTTGCAAATAAGATAGTACTTGATTTTCATAATGGAATTACCGGTATCGTAGGACCGAACGGAAGCGGAAAAAGCAATGTGTCGGATGCAGTGCGCTGGGTATTAGGTGAACAGAGTGCAAAACAGCTTCGCGGGTCGAGTATGCAGGACGTTATTTTTGCAGGAACAGAGAACCGGAAGCCGCTAAGCTATGCCTATGTGGCGATTACCATGGATAACGCCGACCATATGTTAGACATTGATTTTGAGGAAGTTACGGTAGCAAGGCGGGTATATCGTTCCGGTGAGAGCGAATATCTGATTAACGGTAGTCCCTGCCGGTTAAAAGACGTGCATGAGTTGTTTTATGATACCGGTATCGGTAAGGAGGGTTATTCTATTATCGGCCAGGGACAGATTGAACGAATCTTAAGTGGCCGTCCGGAGGAGCGGAGAGAGCTTTTCGATGAAGCAGCAGGAATTGTAAAATACAAACGAAGAAAAGCAACTGCTCAGAAGAAGTTAGAAACAGAGCGGGAAAATCTGGTGCGTATCAATGATATTTTAAGTGAGTTGGAGCGTCAGGTGGGACCGTTGGAGCGTCAGTCTGAAAAGGCGAAGATCTATCTGAAGAAAAAGGAAGAATTAAAAACCTATGATGTCAATATGTTTCTGTTAGAAGTTAATCGGATCGATACACAGATGACAGAAGTACTTTCTAATTGTCAGGTTGCGGATAATCAGCTAAAGGACACCACCGCTGCTTATGAGAAAATCAGGGAAGAATACGAGAAAATGGAAGCTGCTATTGAAGCAGTGGAAACAGAAATGGAAGCTGCCAGAGAAAATCTGAGCAATTCTACGATTTTGAAAGGAAAGCTAGAAGGGCAGATCAATGTCTTAAATGAGCAGATTAAGGCAGCAGAGATGTCGGACGAGCATTTCAGAAGCCGGGTCGAGGAAATAAAAACCGATAAGCAGGAAAAGATAAGACAGAAGGAAACCTATGAAGCTGAAAATGCAGAATTAGATGAACAGCTTGCACAGGTAGCGGTCCGCCGCGAAAAAGCCGAAAAAGAGCTTAGGGAATTGCAGGAAGCGATAAAGACCTGTAATGCAGGGATAGAAAGCGGCAAAAATGAATTATTAGAGCTGTTAAATCATAAAGCTTCCATTCAGGCGAAGCAGCAGAAGTTCGATACCATGATTGAGCAGATGAATATTCGAAAGGCGCAGTTGAATCAGCGGCTGTTACAGCGTAAGAGTGAAGAATCCGGTTTAGATTCCGTGTTAGAAGAACAGCAGCAGGCATTAAAAGAAGTGCAGGAAGCCATTGCGCAGTTAAAACAGGAAGGAAACCAGCTTGTAGAGAAGCAGCGGGAGTGGAAGCAGAAGCTTACAGAGGTAAATCGTGCATTAGAAGAGGATACCGCCAGCTATCATAAGACAGCTTCCCGGTTAGAATCCTTAAGGAATATCGCAGAGCGTTATGACGGCTATGGAAACAGTATCCGTAGGGTCATGGAGCAAAAAGACAAAGAACCGGGGCTTCTCGGCGTTGTATCGGATTTGATTAAGGTAGAGAAGAAATACGAAACAGCCATTGAAACAGCTCTTGGCGGAAGTATTCAAAATATCGTAACCGAAGATGAGCAGACGGCAAAGCGGATGATTACATATCTAAAACAGAACCGTCTGGGAAGAGCAACTTTTTTACCGTTGACCTCGGTAGACGGTAAAGGTGGGATACGGACGCCGGAGGCTCTGCAGGAGAAAGGCGTCATTGGTCTTGCTAACACATTAGTGCAGAATGATGAAAAATATAAAGGGATCACCGGACAGCTTTTAGGAAGGGTAGTCGTAGTAGATACCATTGACAATGCCATTGCCCTTGCGAAGAAATATCATCATTCCCTGTCGATCGTAACCTTAGAAGGAGAATCCCTTCGTCCCGGCGGTTCTATGACAGGCGGAGCTTTTAAAAACAGCAGCAATCTCCTTGGAAGAAACCGTGAGATTGAGGATTTGACCGCAGAGGCAGAGAAGTTAAAGAGAACGTTAGAAGAGCATAAAGAACGAAGAGAAGAAATTTTGACGGCACAGGCTCTTTTGACGGATGATATGGAAGAGATAAAAGAAAAATTGCAGCAGCAGTTTTTACTGGAAAATACTGCAAAATTAAATGTAGAACGTGCAGGTAAGCAGAAAGAAGAAAGTGAAAGCGTATTTAAAGGTCTGCGGAATGAAAGCATCGAATTAGACCGTCAGATTCAGGAAATGAAAACGCAAAAGGAGCAGGCGTTAGAAGAAATCGAGGCAGCAAAGCAAAGGGAGCAGGAAATTGCAGAGGAAAGCAAAAAATATCAGGCCATCTTAGATGAGCAGATGTACTTAGAGAGCAGTGTCAATAAGACATTCTCAGAGGTACAGATGGAAGAGGCGAATATACGTCAGAAGAGCGAATTTGCATTGGCAAACATCGAGCGTGTTACAGCAGAAATTGAGCGATTTGATACACAAGTCGAGGAGCTTTCCGCAGAAGTTGCGGCTGCAAAGGAAGATGCTGAGAAGAAAAAGAAGGACATTGAAGAAATTAAGCAGACCATTCTTGCTTCTGACAGCGAATACAGTCGTTTAGAGAGGGAATTGCAGGAGAAAACGGCTAAGAAGGAACAGATGTCCGCAGAACAAAAAGGATTTTTCCGGAAACGGGAAGAGATTTCTAATCGGATGGGAGATTTAGATAAGGAAATTTTTAGATTGAACAACCAGAAGGAAAAATTAGAAGAAGCCAAAGAACGTCAGACGAACTATATGTGGGAAGAATATGAATTGACGCTGCATGGTGCCATGGAGCTTAGGAATGAAGCATACGATAATCTGAATGAATTAAAGAAGCAGATTTCCCAGATCAAAGATGAAATCAAAGACTTAGGAGATGTCAATGTCAATGCGATTGAGGAATATAAAGAGATTTTTGAGCGTTATGAGTTCTTAAAGACACAGCATGACGATTTGATTGAGGCGGAAGCTACACTGGTAGGCATTATCGAAGAATTAGATACCGGAATGCGGAAACAGTTCACAGAGAAATTTGCTGAGATCCAGCGGGAATTTGACAAAGCCTTCAAGGAACTGTTCGGCGGCGGCAAGGGAACCTTAGAGCTAGTAGAGGATGAGGATATTTTAGAATGCGGAATCCGCATTATCGCCCAGCCGCCCGGAAAGAAATTGCAGAATATGATTCTTTTATCCGGCGGAGAAAAGTCCCTGACAGCCATTGCACTGCTTTTTGCAATTCAGAATTTAAAGCCGTCGCCGTTTTGTCTGTTAGACGAGATCGAGGCGGCGTTAGATGATTCTAACGTAGGACGCT
>CAYWXJ010000177.1:0-3774 GCA_964462405.1 uncultured Eubacterium sp. | reverse complement strand
CTCTTATTCAGAGTGATGGAGATACATAGGATCTGTGAAGTCACGGCAACCCCTGACAGGAAGGTGCCAGCCTGAGCGAATAATTCGAACAATAAGAGGATTTGATTTTACGATTGCAAAGAATCTTGTCCGCTTATGTTCTTAACAATAAGCGGTTTTTTTATAGGAATTTTTAGGAGAGCGGTGTTTGGATTAAAATCGAACCATAATCTTGAGAGGAGATTTGTAATGGAGAAAAGATTATTTACATCCGAATCTGTAACTGAAGGACATCCGGACAAAATCTGTGATGCAATTTCTGATGCGATTTTAGACGCGTGCATGGCGCAGGACCCTATGAGCCGTGTTGCATGTGAAACAGCAGCCTGCACAGGATTTGTACTGATTACCGGTGAGATTACCACGAAGGCGAATTTAGACATTCCTGCAATAGCAAGACAGACGATTAATGAGATTGGCTATGACAGCTCTGCAAAGGGATTTGACGGCAACACCTGCGCTGTTATGGTTGCATTGGATAAGCAGTCACCGGATATTGCAATGGGCGTGGACAAGGCTTTAGAGGCAAAGGAAAATAAGATGACAGATGCCCAGATTGAAGCAATCGGAGCCGGAGATCAGGGTATGATGTTCGGGTATGCTTCAAATGAAACAGAAGAATATATGCCGTATCCGATTTCATTAGCACACAAGCTGGCTTTACAGCTTACAAAGGTTCGGAAAGATGGTACCTTAGATTACTTAAGACCGGACGGCAAGTCCCAGGTATCTGTAGAATATGACGAGAATGGCAGACCATGCCGTTTAGAAGCAGTTGTCATTTCTACACAGCATGATGAGAAAGTAACACAGGAACAGATCCATGAGGATATTAAGAAATATGTATTAGATCCGGTCCTTCCGACGGATATGGTAGATGAGAACACGAAATTGTTCATCAATCCGACCGGACGCTTTGTTATCGGCGGACCGCAGGGAGATGCAGGTCTTACCGGACGTAAAATTATCGTGGATACCTACGGCGGATATGCACGTCACGGCGGCGGAGCTTTCTCCGGCAAGGACTGTACAAAGGTGGACCGCTCCGCAGCTTATGCAGCCCGCTATGTGGCTAAGAATATCGTTGCAGCAGGACTTGCAGACCGTTGTGAGATTCAGCTTGCTTACGCAATCGGTGTGGCACAGCCTACTTCTGTTATGGCAGATACCTTTGGAACAGGAAAGGTTTCTGATGAGAAATTAGTAGAAATCATCCGTGAGAATTTTGACCTTCGTCCGGCAGGAATTATCAGGATGTTAGACCTTAGAAGACCAATCTACAGAGGAACTGCGGCTTATGGACATTTCGGACGCAGCGATTTGAATCTGCCGTGGGAAGCATTAGACAAGGCAGAGGATTTGAAAAAATATTTATAAGCTTAATTTATGAAAAGTTTAGAATATATTTTGGTTTTTTAATGGGATTTGGAAATTTTCATGCTATAATGAGTCATAGGAGCTTATAAGAAAGTTCCTATGACTTTTTATGATTATAGGAGCTTTTTTTCTGCCCCTTTTGTGAAAGGATATACTATGAAATTAAGAACAAGACTTACGATTTCTTTTTGTATTATCATATTCGTACCGATATTATCAGCAGCTTTCGTACTTGTTGGATTTCAGAAGAACCGTATGAAGGTCATTGAGCAGACCTACGGGATCGAAAGTGAGAATTATAATTATCTGATGAATTCCGTACAGCTTTTAAACCATTATACGAAAAAGAATTATGAGTATCTGTTAGAAGAAACGTCTCATAATCCGGATCAGTTCTTAGACAGTGCATATTTAGATAAAATCAACCGGGAACTGGGCGAAAAGTATTCCTATCTGATTGTCCGCAAGGAAGATGAACTGATATATGTGGGGATGGAAGCGGAAGGATTAGAGGCTTATGAATTGCCGGAATATGAGGAGAATAAATCTGATTCTATATCGGGAACCTATGTAGACGGTGATGAACAAGTGCTGATCAAACAGATCGATTTTGAATTTACGGATGGGGAACGGGGAAGCGTTTTTATTGTTACATCTTCTCATGAGATTTTGCCGGAGGTTCAGAACCTTATTTTAGATGGCTGCATATCGGTTCTGCTGATATTGCTTTTGACTGCAGCAATGCTGATTATCTGGATCTATCAGGGAATCATCCGTCCGATTAAGAAATTAGAGGCGGCAACCTTAAATATCCAGCAGGGGAATCTGGATTTTACCATAGAAACAGAAGGAAAGGATGAAATCAGCGAGCTTTGTGCAAGCTTTGAAGAGATGCGGAAGCGTTTGAAGGAGTCTGCGGAACAACAGATGGCGAGTGAGCGGGAGAATAAGGAATTAATCAGTAACATTGCCCATGATTTAAAGACGCCGATTACTGCTGTAAAGGGTTATTCGGAGGGACTTTTAGACGGGGTGGCAGATACACCGGAGAAGAGGGAGAAGTATCTTAGGACAATTAACAGCAAAGCGAATGAGATGGATGCACTGTTAAATGAGCTTACACTTTATTCGAAGATTGATACGAATCGGATTCCCTATAATTTTAACAAGCTGAATGTGGCGGCTTATTTTAATGACTGTATCGATGAACTCGGTATGGACTTAGAAAACAAAAATATCGGACTTGCCTATTTTAACTATGTAGACAATGATGTGATGATTATTGCAGACCCGGAGCAGTTAAAGAGGGTCGTGAACAATATTATTGGAAATTCCGTGAAATATTTAGATAAGAGGCAGGGGCTGATCAATATCCGGATTAAGGATGTGGGAGATTTTATCCAGGTAGAAATAGAAGATAACGGACGTGGAATTGCAGCAAAGGATCTGCCGTATGTATTTGAACGGTTTTACCGGGCGGATACATCCAGAAATTCGGCTACCGGAGGCAGCGGAATCGGACTTTCCATAGTAAAGAAAATCATAGAAGATCATGGAGGAAAGATTTGGGCGACCAGTAAGGAATCCGTGGGGACAGTGATGTATTTTGTAATACGAAAATATCAGGAGGTTATGCAGGATGAGTAAGGTACTAATTATCGAAGATGAAGTGGCGATTGCAGATTTAGAGAAGGACTATCTGGAATTGAGCGGGTTTGAAGTAGATATTGAAAATTCCGGTGATGTAGGATTAGAACGTGCTTTACAGGAAGATTTCGATATGTATATTTTAGATCTGATGCTTCCGGGTGTAGATGGATTTGAAATCTGCAAGCGGATTCGGAAAGTGAAGAATACGCCGATTCTGATGGTATCTGCTAAGAAGGATGATATTGATAAGATCAGAGGGTTAGGACTTGGAGCAGATGACTATATTACCAAGCCTTTTTCTCCAAGTGAGCTTGTGGCAAGAGTAAAGGCACATTTAGCCCGCTATGAGCGGCTGATTGGCAGCAGCCAGCAGGAAAATGACATCATAGAGATCCGCGGAATCCGGATTGACAAGACTGCGCGCCGGGTATGGGTGAATAATGAAGAGAAGCAGTTCACGACAAAGGAATTTGATCTGCTGACATTTTTAGCCGAGAATCCGAATCATGTATTTACTAAAGAAGAATTGTTCCGTGAGATTTGGGATATGGAATCCGTCGGAGATATTGCAACGGTAACAGTGCATATTAAGAAAATTCGGGAAAAGATTGAAATTAATACGGCGAAGCCGCAGTATATCGAAACGATTTGGGGGGTGGGGTACCGGTTTAAGGTATAATCCTGATTTTAAAGTGGTCGAATTCGACC
>CAYWXJ010000176.1:0-3845 GCA_964462405.1 uncultured Eubacterium sp. | reverse complement strand
ACATATTCTTACGGGCTTTGCAGCAAGTGCAAAGTCCTACGCTGAACTGTTACCGAGTTTCAGCATTTTTTTTCGAAAACCCTTGCAATATAAAATTTAAAGTGATATACTGGTAATGTTAATAAAGATGTTTAGTTTGAGAGTGGGCGAAAGTCCACTCTCAAATTATGTTACAATGTATGCGTGAAAAGGTCTGCCGGACTTTTTCTGCATTTAGAATGAACAAGAAGAAGGTGAGAAGAGTGGGAAAAAGAGAACTATATGAGGAGAAGACGGAAAAGCTGATACTTCCGATTTTAGAAAGGAATCAATTTGAACTTGTAGATGTAGAATATGTAAAAGAAGGCAGCGCCTGGTATTTACGGGCCTATATTGACAAAGAAGGCGGAATTACCGTAGATGACTGTGAACTGGTTGCCAGAGAAATGAATGAAATTTTAGACCGGGAAGATTATGTTGAGGATTCCTATGTATTTGAAGTAAGCTCCCCCGGACTGGGAAGACCATTGAAAAAGGAAAAGGACTATATCCGCAACATGGGGAAAGAAATTGAAATCCGCACATATCGGGCAATTGATCATAAAAAAGAATTTACAGGAATTTTGAAAGCTTACGATAAAAAGACAGTTACAATCACAAATGATGACGGAGAAGATGTCGTATTTGAAAGAACAGAAATTGCCCTGGTTCGTCAGGCACTTGATTTTTAAAAACGTAGCAAATAACAAAAAAAATTAGGAGGATGAAAAAATGAGTAGTAATGAGTTATTAGAGGCGTTGACAATCTTAGAGCAGGAAAAAAATATTCCAAAGGAAACATTGCTGGATGCCATTGAAAACTCACTGATCACTGCATGTAAGAACCATTTTGGAAAATCAGAAAATATCAAAGTACAGATTGACCCTCAGACTTGTGAGTATCATGTATATCAGGAGAAAACAGTTGTAAAACAGGTGGAAGATGCAGTAACCCAGATAAGCCTTGCAAATGCGAAGGTGATCGACTCAAAATATGAAATAGGCGATATTATCAACACAGAAGTAAAATCCAAAGAATTTGGAAGAATTGCGACCCAGAACGCAAAGAATGTCATCCTGCAGAAAATCCGGGAGGAAGAGCGGAAGGTATTATATGATGAGTATTACAGCAAGGAAAAGGATGTTGTAACCGGAATCGTTCAGCGTTATGTGGGAAAAAATGTGAGTATCAATCTTGGGAAAGTGGATGCGATTCTGACAGAGAATGAGCAGGTAAAGGGAGAAGTATTTCAGCCGACAGAGCGTATCAAATTATATGTCTTAGAAGTGAAATCTACAAACAAAGGACCAAAGATATTAGTGTCCAGAACCCATCCGGAATTAGTGAAGCGTCTGTTTGAATCCGAAGTAACAGAGGTGAAAGACGGAATTGTAGAAATCAAGAGCATTGCAAGAGAGGCAGGAAGCAGAACGAAGATCGCGGTATGGTCAAATGACCCGGATGTAGATCCGGTCGGAGCCTGTGTAGGTATGAACGGAGCAAGAGTCAATGCTATTGTAAGTGAGCTTCGCGGTGAAAAGATCGACATTATCAATTGGAATGAAAATCCTGCCATGCTGATAGAGAATGCATTAAGTCCTGCAAAGGTCATTTCTGTTATTGCAGATGCAGAAGAGAAAACAGCAAAGGTAGTTGTTCCGGATTACCAGTTATCCTTAGCGATCGGAAAAGAAGGACAGAATGCCCGTCTTGCCGCACGGCTCACCGGATTTAAGATTGATATTAAGAGTGAAACACAGGCAAGAGAAGCCGGAGATTTCATGGATTATGAGACTGAATATGAAGATTATGATGAAGAATATATGGATGACGAATATGAAGAGGGAGAATACGAGGAAGAAGCAGTAGAAGAGTATGCAGAAGGCGGCAGTGATGATGAATAAAAAAATTCCTATGCGTCAGTGTGTCGGCTGCAGGGAAATGAAGCCGAAACGGGAGCTGATTCGTATTATCCGAACTTCAGAAGATGAAATTCTAGTAGATGCTACCAGCAAGAAAAACGGCAGAGGTGCATACATCTGTCCGAACCGGGAGTGTCTTGATAAAGCAGTAAAAAGTAAAGGCTTAGAGCGTTCCTTAAAGATTGCTGTTCCAAAGGAAATCTATACAGATTTTGAAAGGGAGATGGAAAATCTTGAAACCAGATAAGGTATTGTCCATGTTAGGAATTGCAGCTAAGGCAAAAGGAGTCGTAAGCGGTGAATATCAGACGGAACATGCAGTAAAGTCAAACGAAGCATATCTTGTCATTGTTGCGGAAAATGCCTCTGAGAATACCAAAAAGATGTTTCGTAATATGTGTGAGTTTTATGAAGTGGAAATTGCTTTCTACGGAAGCAGAGAAAGTCTTGGACATTGTATAGGAAAAGAATTTCGTGCATCCTTAGCAGTAACAGACGAGGGACTCGCAGATGCAGTAAAGAAGAAGCTTGCGCAGACAACAACTGAATAATGGAGGAGTAAGTATATGGCAAAAGTCAGAGTATATGAACTTGCAAAAGAATTGAATATTGATTCAAAGGAAATCATAACCTTTTTAGGTGAAAAGAATATAGATGTAAAACCTATGAGCGGTTTAGAGGATTCTTCCGTAGAGCTCATCAGGAACAAATATGTAAAAAAGGAGAGAAAAACCATTACAAAGTCAGAAACAGAAATGAATCCAAAAGAAGGAAAACATACAGAAAGACCTAAGAAAAAAGCGGGTATTACAGCAGTATTCAATCCGCAGTACAGTCAGCAGGGAATCAAACGCCAGCCTAAGCCGGCAAGACGGCAGGAACGTCCCGTACAGGATAAGGCACCGGTAAAAGCACCGATAAAACCGACAGAAAAAACAACGGCAAAACCAATAGAGAAACCGATTGAGAGAATGGCTGAGAAACCCGCAGAGAAGTCTGCAGTAAAAGCAGAACCAAAGACGGAGAAAACTGTAAAGAATATACAGGCACAGGAAACGCCAAGACAGAATGTGCGTCCACAGAATGATCGCCCGCAGGGAGAGCGGAACAACAATCGTTTCCAGAATGGAAACCGCCCGCAGGGAGAGAGAAATAATAACCGGTTCCAGAATGACCGTTCCCAGGGAAACCGCAACGAGAACCGTTCCCATAATGGAAATCGTCCGCAGGGAGAACGAGGAGGAAGAAACTTTGATAAAAATGGTCAGAAGAATTATCAGAATAACCGCTCTAACTCCAATCATAATCAAGGCGATAGAGGTAATCGCGGATTCAATTCAAATCGCCCGAAAGAATTTAAAGGCAGATTAGATCAGGAAATCAGCAAATTTAATAAAGAAGCAGTAGCTCCGGCTGATGAATTAAGAGGCAAAGAGACAAGAGAACGTGGAGATAACCGTAAAAATAATAATCGTAAACAGGATCATGATAAATTAGGAAAGAAACAGGAACGCTATATCAATCTTGAGAAGCATGGGGGCAAGAAGAAACCGCAGCAGCCGCCGAAGCAGGAAAAAGAGGAAGATGTAATCAAGACCATTACCTTACCAGAGAAGCTTACGATCAAAGAGCTTGCGGATAAGATGAAGGTACAGGCAGCCGTTATCGTAAAGAAATTGTTCATGAAGGGAACCATGGTAACGGTAAATCAGGAAGTAGACTATGATACAGCGGAAGAGATTGCCCTGGAATTTAACTGTATCGCAGAGCCGGAAGAAAAAGTGGATGTCATTGCAGAACTCTTAAAAGAAGAGGAAGAGGATGAAAGCACATTAACTGCACGTCCGCCTGTAGTTTGTGTTATGGGTCACGTTGACCATGGTAAGACATCCCTCCTGGATGCA
>CAYWXJ010000175.1:0-3868 GCA_964462405.1 uncultured Eubacterium sp. | reverse complement strand
CGGATGAATTGCCATATTAATATCATATTTGTCACAGACAGGCATAATCTTCTCTAAGAAATATTTTAAATTTGAAAATAATTTATCATCATCTATATCCTTATACATTTCAAACAGCTCTTTTACGTGCTCCATACGCTCCGGCTCCCAGCCTGGCATGACTGTTCCGTTCATATCACCGGCAATGGAATCAAACATCTTCTCCGGGTCTAAAGCATCAACTGCCTCCTGGGTATAAGCAAGTACCGTAGAACCGTCGGGACGCATTCTCGCAAGCTCTGTTCTTGTCCAGTCAAATACCGGCATAAAATTATAACAGACCATATGAATATCTTCTTGTCCAAGATTCTCTAAGGTTTCAATATAATTAGCAATGTACTGCTCACGCTCCGGTGCTCCGGTCTTGATTGCATCATGGATATTTACACTTTCAATTCCTGCCACATGAAGTCCTGCTGCCTCTACTTCATCCTTCATTGCACGGATTCTCTCCCGGCTCCACACTTCTCCCGGTGCCGTATCATATAAAGTGGTAATTACCCCCGTTACCCCCGGAATTTGACGGATCTGTCTTAACGTAACCGTGTCAAAATCAGAACCGTACCATCTCAATGTCATTTCCATAATAAAATACCTTTCCTTTCTGCTCGAATTTCTTTCTTATTATGATTATAATTAGTTCTACAAAAAAAATACATTGAGTGATTTGTTGTGTACATTGCAAAAGTTGTGGTTTTGATGAATATTTAAATAAAAAAGAAACCCAAAACACTACGTTTTAAGTTCCTTAAAAGAGGCGACAATCGGATTTGAACCGATGATAAGGGTGTTGCAGACCCGTGCCTTACCACTTGGCTATGTCGCCGTATTATTTGCATTTGCAAAGGATATTTTAACAAAAAGCCAATATCCCGTCAAGTAAATTTCGCAATATTTCTGTCTTCCATAATATCCTATGCATTTAATTTTAAAAAATCACATTTTAGTTGCAACAAAATCCAAAAAACCTCACACTATTATAAAAAAGCATTTAAAAAATGCCTTAACGCGTTTCCTTTAAATGCAATGCAACCTGAAAATAGCTATTTTTGTGGAGATGCTTATGAAAACAGACATACAACTGATAAAACAGGCAAAGTCAGGAGATACTGACGCTTTTGCCAGACTTTACGAAACAATTTATCAGGACCTCTACCGCTTTGCGCTATATACCTTAAAGAATCCCGATGAAGCAGAAGATGTGGTCAGCGAAACAGTCATTGATGCTTTTTCTCAAATCCGCAGACTGCGAAGGGCAGAATCCTTCAAATCCTGGATATTTAAAATTCTTTCCAATAAATGTAAAAAGCGGTTTTTGTCCAAAGATGTATCACTGGAAGAGATTCTCTGGGATTTTCCCGAAAACACTTGTAAGAATCTTGAACGGGATACTATCATACGTGAAGAATTTTTCATGCTTTCCGATGAGGAACGTTTTATCATCAGTATGCACCTTTTTGCAGGCTATAAAAGCCGTGAAATTGCAAAGATTCTTCATAAGAATGAAAAAACGATACGCTCCAAAGAGAGCCGCGCCTTAAAGAAAATGGCTGCAAATCTGCAGTTAGAAAAGGAGTGAACCCCTATGACAGAAAAAGAATTATTACAAGAAATCCAAAAATCCGCTGATTCTGTAGAAATACCGGATTCCATAACTCCGGAAGAAATCATTGGCAAATTACATATCACTGAGAAAAAAAGAAATAAAAAACACGGATTCCCTGCCTATTCCATACAAAGAACTGTTTCTGCCGCTACAGTACTGCTTTTATGCGGAATATTATCTGCTGTAGCATGGAATATACGTCCGGCGGCGCCAAGTACTGCCGATTTCCCGGTTCCGGAAAATGATACATCAATTCCGGCAGAAACCGAAAACATATCATTAACTGTGCAAACACCTAAGCAGGATGCCGGCTCTCTCTACACAGTTGCGAAAGACTACGACCAGATTTACGAGCTTTTAAAATCCTCCCAAAAGCAAAAAGAAACCTACTATGATACCGGGACTGAGGATTCTGCCCCCATGGAAGAGAGTGCTCTTCTTCGGGCTTTTACAGAAAGCAAAAAAGAATCTTTCACTTTCGGCTACTCCGCCACAAATCTGCAGACCTTAGGTGTAGACGAAAGCGATTGTGTCAAGACAGACGGCAGATATATCTACACAGTTACCGGTTCTAAAATACTGATTACAGATACAAAAGACGGTCATTTGACATTAGCAGGTTCCATTACCCCCAGTTTAGAATCCTCCGATTCCATTTTGGAATTTTATGTAGATGATGGAAAACTGATGCTTTTTATACAGCACTATGATACTTCCATGGAATATTCTTACTCTAATTCCGCCGAAGAAGATGATGTTACCTATGCAGAAGATTCTGCTGCCGGATTTCTTCCCTTGGCAGAAGCAGATAGTGCAAAGAAATATTCCACGAACACGAAAGCATCGACTCTGCTTTCTACCTATGATATATCAGACCCGGGAAATCCTGTATTAGAAGGAACCGTTACACAGGATGGAACCTACAGAACCTCCCGTAAGATCGGCGATATTGTTTACCTTTTCACCAATCAGGAGCTTTTTGCCAGTACTCTGTCACAAACTCCAAAGGAAGGATTTATTCCCTGCATTAATGGAGAAACCATCCCCTGTGACAGCATTTATCTTCCGGATAACGGAAGCAGCGGCTTGATTTTATCCTCTGTCAATATTAATGAGCCGGATAAAATTGTGGATAAATTAATGATTATTCATAATTTTGTGAATATTTATGTAGGAAATGATTCCATCTACCTCTATGAAACCGTTTACGACAATAATAACAACAAAGAAAATATCTTAACTGAAATCGCTGGATTTTCCATGAGGGATGGAATCCTGAATGCCATTTCTGCTGCTTCTGTAAAAGGCGAAATCTTAGACACCTTTGCCATCAATGAATCAGAGCAGTGCTTACGGATTTTAACGACCTCCTCTGATGAAACCGGAAATGCCTCCAACAATCTTTACCTACTTGATCAGGACATGAAGCTGACAGGTTCCCTGACAGATATTGCAAAAGGGGAACAGATTTATGCTGCCAGATATTTTCACGATATTGCCTATTTTATCACTTACCGAAACACAGACCCTCTGTTTGCAGCAGACATTTCTGATCCTTTTGCTCCAAGGCTGCTTGGCGAATTAGAAATTACCGGATTTTCCGAATATCTGCATCTCTGGGAGAATGATAAGCTTTTAGGCATTGGATATGAAACCGATCCGGATTCCGGCGAAATTAAGGGACTGAAACTGGTAATGTTTGATATTTCAGATCCCACTGATCTGAAGGTACTAGATACCATTACTTTAAAAGATTTTGTCTATTCTCCCGCACTCTATGACTATAAATGTGTGCTTGCAGACTCTTCCGCTAACCTGATTGGTTTTGCGGGAGAATATCAAGAGGAATCCGGTGATTATACATCTGATTATCTGCTCTATTCCTGGGAGAATAATCATTTTATACAAAAGCTTTCCACACCGCTTTCCAATCAAATTTTGTTTGATTATTTAAGAGGAATTTATATAGATGAAAATTTCTATATCGCTGATTTCAACCAAATTATAAGCTTTGACCGGAAAAATAATTATAAAAAAATAGAAGAGCTTATACTTAAATAAAAGAATCTTACTTCCTATACGATAAAAAATACGCAGTGCCGAGGCACTGCGTATTTTTGTATTACAAAATTTTGTTTTCTTACTGTAACAGAGAAAGTACACCCTGAGTAGACTGATTTGCCTGTGCAAGCATAGACTGTCCTGCCTGTGCAAGGATGTTGT
>CAYWXJ010000174.1:0-3955 GCA_964462405.1 uncultured Eubacterium sp. | reverse complement strand
CAACTGCCTGGTACACCGCAAATTCCGACTCTGTTTAAGAAATCGCCGATGCACCTGCGATAATTTCTGTTAATTCCTGTGTAATTGAGCCCTGACGTGCTCTGTTATACTTCAATGACAAATCACTAATCATTTCCTCTGCATTGCTTGTTGCAGAATCCATTGCCTGCATTCTGGCTCCATTTTCACTGGCAACCGCTTCTACTAATGCACCATAGAAAAGGCTTGTGACATATTTCGGAATAATCCTGTCGAGTGCCTCTTCGTCATTTGGTTCATAATTCATCAGAATATTAGAATCCGCTTCGGCTTCTGTTTCGTCAATCTCCATCGGAAGCAGCCGGATTAATTTCGGCTCATGGCTAACCGTATTTTTAAAATGGGTATATGCCAGATAAATTTCACCGATTTCCTCTTCCTGATATGCCTTTAACACCTGATTGCAGATTGCCGCTGCATCCTCATAGGCAGGAGCTTCGATTACTTCCGTATCATTGAATACCATATGATAACCCCGCCGTTCTAAGGCTTCCCGACCCTTGTTGCCGATTGCGTAAATCTCTAAGTCTTCTTTTTTGAAATCACCTTCTGTAATCAGCTTTACAACATTGGAGTTATACCCACCTGCTAATCCACGATTAGAAGTAATGACTACGACTGCTTTTTTTTCGGACGCCCCTGCTTTTAAATAAGGGTGCATAATGTTACCCGACCGTTTTAACATGGAAGATACCGTCTGGTACATATAGTTAAAATACGGATTTGTTTCTTCTGCTTTGCTTTTTGCCTTCTGCAGTTTAACGGTAGAAACAAGCTTCATGGCTTTTGTGATCTGCTGCGTACTCTGTATGCTGCTTTTTCTTCGCTTTATGTCCCTCATAGATGCCATCTGATTTCACCGCCCTTTATTTTTCGTTCTGCGCATATTTCTACTTACTTAAAAGATACTTTACACTCCTCGATTGCCTGAATCAATGCTTTTTCATTGTCTTCCGTCAGCTCTTTTGTCTCACGGATAGATTCTAAGATCTCCGGATATTTTGTTTCCACATAATTAAACAGATCTTCTTCAAAGCGAAGCACATCCTCAACCGGAATATCCAGTAAATATTTCTTAGTTGCGGCATAAATGATAACAACCTGTTTCTCAACCGGCAGCGGTCCATACTGCGGCTGCTTTAAAATCTCCCGGATTCTTTCACCCTGCGCCAGCTTCTCCTTGGTATCGGCATCTAATTCGGAGCCAAACTGAGAGAAAGCTGCCAGCTCACGGTACTGTGCTAATTCCACACGGATCGGAGCGGAAATCTTCTTAATGGCTTTAATCTGTGCGGCACCACCTACACGGGATACGGAAAGACCAGCGTTAATAGCAGGACGGAAACCTGCATTAAACATATCTGTTTCCAGATAAATCTGACCGTCGGTAATGGAAATTACATTCGTCGGAATATAAGCAGATACGTCACCTGCCTGAGTCTCAATAATCGGAAGCGCTGTTAAGGAACCGCCGCCTAATTTATCATTCAGTTTTGCTGCACGCTCTAATAATCTCGAATGCAGATAGAAGACATCACCCGGATAAGCCTCACGTCCAGGCGGTCTCTTTAACAGTAAGGAAAGGGTACGGTATGCTGTAGCGTGTTTACTCAAATCATCATATACTACAAGCACATCCTGTCCATTCTCCATCCATTCCTCACCGATTGCACAGCCGGAATATGGAGCAATATACTGTAACGGAGCCAATTCACTTGCAGTCGAGGCAACGACTGTCGTATAAGACATAGCTCCAAACTCTTCTAATGTCTTTACAATAGAAGCAACGGTAGAAGCCTTCTGACCGATTGCCACATAGATACACTTTACATCTTTTCCTTTCTGGTTGATAATCGTATCAATCGCAATCGCTGTCTTACCGGTCTGTTTGTCCCCGATAATCAACTCACGCTGTCCACGTCCGATGGGAACCATTGCATCAATCGCCTTGATACCCGTCTGCAACGGCGTATCTACGGATTTTCTGGAAATAACACCGCTTGCCACACGCTCAATCTGACGATATTTGTCGGTTTCAATTGGTCCTTTTCCATCGATCGGCTGACCTAATGCATTGACAACACGTCCAAGCATTGCATCCCCGACCGGAACTTCTACAACTCGTCCTGTAGTCTTAACGGTATCTCCCTCATTGATATTTCTGGCATCGCCTAATAATACGGCACCAACATTATCCTCTTCTAAGTTCAACACCATTCCATATACTTCACCAGGAAATTCGAGGAGCTCACCCTGCATTGCATTCTCCAGTCCATGAATACGGGCAATACCGTCTGCTACCTGAATAACGGTTCCCACATCTGATACCTGAAGCTGCGCTGCATATCTTTTAATCTGCTCTTTAATCACAGAACTGATTTCTTCTGGTCTTAAATTCATGGAGCGCATTCACCTACTTTCAACTGTATTTTGGATAATTCTCTGGATAAATCGTAGAGCTTTGTCTGAATGCTGCTGTCTACGACACGGTCTCCGATACGAATCACCATACCGCCAATCAATGCGGCATCTACCTCATAGTGCATCTCAAATTCCACATATTTTGTTGTCTGAATCAATCTGTCTACGACCTGTGCCTTCTGCTTATCAGATAATTCCAAAGCAGTTTTTACATAGGCAGTTCCGATATTCTTAGATTCCTTGACCTCTGCAATAAAATACTCTAATACGGATTCCAGCTCGCCAAAATGTCCCTTGTCAACAATCATGCGCATCAGACCTACTATTTCGTCTGATACCCGTCCTTTGAAAATGTTCTCTATGATTTGAATTTTTTCTTCTTTTACAATCTTAGGATGAGTCATTATTTTGGATAATTCGGCATTTTCCTTTAACACAGCCAATACGCCGGATGCCTCTTCATAAAAAGCATCCATGCGGTTTTCTTCTGCCGCAATCTCAAACAATGCATCACCATATGTCTTTGATACTAGCTTTGCCATGTCGAATCACCCATTTCTTTCAATGTTTCTTCTACAAGCGTATCCTGAATTGTGGTATCAATAGAAGCTGCCACCACCTTGGCTGCCATCATGGATGCGATCGTAATCATTTCCTGTTTTACCTCGTCCATCGCACGTTTCTTTTCTAACACAGCCTCTTCGTTCGCTCTTTGAATTATGCGGGCGGCTTCTTCCTTCGCTTCGTCTATAATTTTAGCTTCATTCTTAAGTGCCTTTTGACGTGCATCACTTAAGATCTGCTCTGCTTCCTTATCTACGTCTTTGAGTTTTCCTTCATACAGCTTCTTTAATTCTGCCGCACTTTCTTTATCTGCGATTGCATCATCAATGTTCTTTCTAATCCCATCCTGTCTGTCCTTTAACAGCTTACGAACCGGATTAAACAGAAGATAGCTTGCTAATGCAAACAATACAAGCACAGATGCAGCAAACTGGAGCGCGTCCATTAAAAGCTGCATATCAAGTCCAAACAACCTGTCCATAACCTAGAAGTTCACCCTCCTTTCCATGTTTTCGTATTGTTTCCCGATTACCATAATAATGGTTTTACGAAAAGTAAGAGGATTGCAACAAGCAGACCGTAAAGACCTGTTGTTTCGGCTACCGCCTGACCTAATAACATGGTAGATGTAATGTCGGATTTTGCTCCCGGATTTCTACCTACTGCACTTGCTGCATAACCTGCTGCGATACCCTGTCCGATACCAGGTCCAATACCTGCGATAACCGCAAGACCTGCACCAATTGCTGAACACGCTAAAATTAACTGATCTCCTGTAATATTCATAATGAATTTCCTCCTGAAAAATTATTTTTTTGATACTTATTCTTCTGTTTCAATCGCCTGATTAATATATGTCATCGTCAACATACAGAATACATAGGTCTGAATTGCTCCTGAGAACAAATCAAAATACACATGCAGCGCTGCC
>CAYWXJ010000173.1:0-4005 GCA_964462405.1 uncultured Eubacterium sp. | reverse complement strand
GATAATCTTCTGATAACGCTTAATTTCATCCGGTGTTTTTAAACGAAGCTCCGTCAGCAATTCATCTATCGTTTCTTTATTTACAATAATCTTAGAACCATTGGACAAAGGCTGTATTTTACAGCCGTCTATGTACTCTTCAATCTCTTCTATAATCTGCTCCATTCTGCTGTTCATGGTCAACACTCCTTACTTTTTAATATTGTATTTTGCATAAATCCTATCGATAAACTGCGGTGGAACAAATTTTGAAATATCACCGCCATAAGCCGCAAACTCCCGGACTACGGAGGAACTAAGGTAAGAATATTTCAAATTTGTAGTCAGAAAAATCGTTTCTACCTCCGGATATTCCACATGATTCGTCTGAGCAATCTGCAGCTCATATTCAAAATCTGTAACTGCCCTTAATCCCCGCACAATAATAGTTGCCCCGCTTTTTCTCATATAATCCACTAAAAGTCCGTCAAACGAATCAACCGTCACATTCGGAATCTCTTTTGTAAGCTCTTTTAACATACTAACACGTTCATCCACAGAAAACAACGAATTTTTCGCACTATTGTTCAATACCCCTACAATCAATTCGTCCACAATTGCAGCAGAACGCTCTATCATATCCTGATGTCCAAAGGTAACCGGATCAAAACTTCCCGGATATATCGCTTTTCTCATTTTATCCTCCCTGTAACCCAGCGGTTATTGTTTCTTAATGAACATATGTTTATTTGTCTTGTATCTTTTCTCTTTCAATAAAGTAAAACCAGCTTCCTGTAAATAGGAAAAATCCGTTTTCAGGGAAGCTTCTGCAATTATAAGGGTATCTTCTTTTAATAAAGAAGAAGTTCTTAAATATTCTAAGACTTCTTTTTCCAATAAATGCTCATAAGGCGGGTCCATAAAAATAACATCGAATTGATACTTTCCTTCCATAGAACGAAGTGCCGGTATCACGTCCATTTGAAGCAGAAGGCTTTCTTTTTCCGACTTCGTAAACCGGATGTTCTCCATAATACAAGCCGCTGCTTTCTTTGTATTTTCTACAAATACCGCATATCTTGCACCGCGGCTGACAGCTTCTAATCCAATCTGTCCGCTGCCTGCAAACAGATCCAAAAAATAGCAGCCCGGAATTTCATTTTGTATCATATTAAATAACGTTTCTTTGATTCGATCTGTCGTTGGTCTTGTATCCTTCCCTTCGACCGTCTTTAAAGGCAGACGCCTTCTGCTTCCTGCAATAATTCTCATAAGCACTCCTTATTGATATTCCTGTTGTATCACCTTTTTTACCAGCGTCAATGCCGCCTGAACCGCCAATCTTCTTACTTCCTGTCTGCTTCCCTTAAAAATATGCCGCTCCGTCTTCACAGCTCCCCGGCAACAACAGCCTAAGTATACCAATCCTACCGGTTTCTCTGCTGTTCCCCCATCCGGACCTGCAATTCCTGTAGAAATGATGGAAATATCTGCATCTGCGGCTCTTCTGGCTCCAAGTGCCATCTCTTCTGCAGTCTGACTGCTGACGGCTCCATACTTAGACAGCGTTGCATGAGAAACTCCTAACAACTTCTCTTTTGCTTCATTGGAATAGGTAATGTAGCCTTCCTGAAACTGTCCGGAAATTCCGGGTACATTGATCAGCGCACCTGCTATCAGGCCACCGGTACAAGATTCTGCCGTCGTTATGGCTAACTTATGCTCTGTCAGTAATTTGGCAACCTCTTCCTCCATCGCCAGTTCTTTCTTTTCCATGAAAATCACTTCCTGCTTCTTATACAATCAACCAATAACCATTATTATTATTTTTGTTCTTTTAAAACATCTTTATTCTTTACGATATAATCGATTAATGAGATAACAGTAAGAATTAATGCAATATAAGTAAGAATCACACCGAAAATATCAAAAAACGGATAATCAATATCCAATATCAGAACAATAATCATTAACATCTGAAAGGTGGTCTTAAATTTGCCCCAGTAGCTTGCTGCAATGACAACTCCGTTATCGGAAGCCACCAGACGAAAGCCGCTGATGATAAATTCCCTGCTGATAATCACAATCACAATCCACGCTGCAAGCTGTCCTGTTTCAATCAGACAGATCATAGCCGCACAAACTAACAGCTTATCTGCAAGGGGATCCATAAACTTTCCGAAATCAGTTACTAAATGATACTTTCTGGCAATTTTCCCGTCTGCGAAATCAGTAAGACAAGCCACGATAAAAATAGCCGCTGCAATATAATTTCCATATCCCGCAAAGCCCGGATATAATAAAAAGAATACAAAAAACGGAATTAATATCACACGAAAAACCGTTAATTTATTGGGCAAATTCATTTTATCATCTCTCCTATCAAATCATATTCATATGCTCCGGTAATTCTCACTTGCACAAAATCTCCGGTCACTAAGGTCTCATCGGTATGAATAAAGACATAACCGTCAATTCCCGGTGCATCCCGGTACGTACGTCCTATATAGGCATTTTCATCTGCAACCTTACCTTCGACAAACGCCCAAAGCTTCATTCCCTTTAAGGCCTCATTCTTATCGAAAGAAACCTCCTGCTGCAGTTCCATGATGTCTTCTTGCCAGTTTAGCTTTGTTTCTTCCTCAACTTGATCCCAAAAAGCCTCTGCCGGCGTTCCTTCCTCCGGTGAATATGCAAATGCCCCTAATCTGTCAAACTCCATATCATTGACAAACTGCATCAATTCCTCATGCAATTCTTCGGTTTCTCCCGGAAATCCGCATATTAATGTGGTTCTAAGGCATATATCAGGAATCCGCTCCCTTAACTTCTCTACAATATGGACAATATCCTCATGATTCGTCTTTCTGCCCATTCGTTTCAGAATCACATCCGAAGAATGCTGTATCGGCATATCCAGATAATGACAGACCTTTTTATTGCGCAGAATCGCATCAATCAGTTCATCATCAATTTCCTCCGGATAACAGTAAAGAATCCGAATCCAATACAATCCCGGTATCTCATTTAATGCATCTAAAAGCCTGCCGAGTGACTTCTTTCCGTATAAATCAATCCCGTAAAGCGTTGTTTCCTGCGCCACTAAGATCAGCTCTTTGACACCGGAGTCTGCCAACTGCCTTGCCTGTGCCACCAGCTCTTCGATCGGTACACTTCTGTATTCTCCACGAATCTTAGGAATTATACAATACGTACAGTGTTTATTGCATCCTTCCGCAATCTTTAAATGTGCATAGTGACCGCCTGTAGTAAGCGTCCGGCTGTTTTTAAGTGCAGGAAGCCCTTCTAAGGTTTTAAAATTCTGATAATGCTTTCCCTCTGCGACCTGATGTACTGCCTCCACGATACTGTCATAGGAATTTGTTCCAAGAACCGCATCTACTTCCGGTATCTCTTCTTCAATTTCCTTCTGGTATCTCTGTGCTAAACATCCTGCCACGATTAATCCTTTCAAATGTCCGGTTTCTTTGTACCTTGCCATTTCAAGAATCGTATTGATACTTTCCTCTTTGGCATCATTGATAAAACAGCAAGTATTAATAACGATAATATCTGCTTCCGTTTCATCATCCGTAATCGTAATACCGTCTGCAGATAACATTCCCAGCATATATTCAGAATCTACTAAGTTCTTATCGCAACCTAACGATATAAAAAGTAATTTCATCCAGTCCTCCAAAGTCATGAAAATAAAGCCGGTAAGTCATATTTCCCATATGCTGAAAAAAGGATGTCAAAACCCATGTTTTGTACATCCCCTTTTTCAATTCATATAACTTTATCCTATGCTCCTTCTTCCTCTTCATCCTCTTCTTCGCTTAAAATCTTTACATCACCATTAT
This sequence comes from uncultured Eubacterium sp., assembly GCA_964462405.1. GTDB lineage: Bacteria > Bacillota > Clostridia > Lachnospirales > Lachnospiraceae > Roseburia_B. The sequence goes on along the minus strand of CAYWXJ010000173.1, from coordinate 163 downwards.
ATAATTCCTCTACAGCAATCGATAATGGCTTCTTTCCATAGGAATCAGAAACCATTGGCTCTGCACCTCCGATAATCTGACGTGCTCTCTTTGCCGCTGCAATTACAATAGAATAACGGCTGTTTACTACCGGTTCCTCTCCAATCGCCACGTCATTATTAAC
>CAYWXJ010000172.1:0-4019 GCA_964462405.1 uncultured Eubacterium sp. | reverse complement strand
ATTGAGTTTGCAAAATTATATTTGACAAATGTCGTAACCGGAAAGCGTTATATCAAGCGTCTGGTAGAAGAGAAGATCGTAGACGGCTGGGACGATCCAAGACTGGTATCCATTGCTGCCCTTCGGAGAAGAGGATTTACACCCGAATCCATTCAAAAGTTCGTAGAGCTTTGTGGAATTTCTAAGAGCAACAGTTCCGTGGATTATGCAATGCTTGAGTACTGTATCCGTGAGGACTTAAAGCTGAAAAAGTCACGTGTAATGGCAGTTTTAGACCCGATTAAGGTCATTATTGATAACTATCCGGAAGGCCAGGTAGAAGAGCTTACCATTGTAAATAACATGGAAAATGAAGAGCTGGGAACGCATACCGTACCATTCTGCCGGGAGCTTTATATTGACAGAGAAGATTTTATGGAAGAACCGCCGAAGAAATATTTCCGCATGTTCCCGGGAAATGAGGTTCGTTTGATGCAGGCATATTTTGTAACCTGTAACAGCTATGTGAAGGATGAAGACGGCAAAGTGGCGGAAATCCATTGTACCTATGACCCGGCAAGCAAAGGCGGCAGCAGTCCGGATGGACGAAAGGTCAAAGGAACGATTCACTGGGTACCCGCACCATATGCAAAGCAGGCAGAGGTACGTTTGTACGAGAATATTGTGGATGAGGAGCTTGGAGTATATAATGAGGACGGAAGCTTGAATTTGAATCCTGATTCTTTGACTATACTTAAGAATTGTTATGTCGAGCCGTTTGCCGCAGATGCAAAGCCATATGACAGTTTTCAGTTCGTAAGGCAGGGATATTTTTGTGTGGATGCAAAGGATGCGACAGACGAGAAGCTGGTGTTTAACCGCATTGTTTCATTGAAGAGCTCTTATAAACTGCCGACACCACAAGTATAAGAAGGATAGAGAACCACAGAGAATATTGTGGGAAATGGAGGAAAGCATGGATTTATTATCAGGACTTGAACAGTTTGGAATTAATGTAGAGCAGGAAAATACAGAGATTTTCGCTGAAGAAAAGCGTAAACAGCAGGGGAATCAGGAGAATAAACAGAAACAGGGGAATCAGGGGAATACACAGAAGCAGGGAAATACGAAGGTAAAGCTGCCGGAAACAGATTTCCTGTTCACGAAGCGCATCTGCTGTATCATCTGTGACAGAGTATTTGGTGTTCGAATGGTCAAAAATGCCAGAATTAAGCGTATGCAGCCGGATTTTGATCTTCGCCCCCGGTTTGAACATATTGATACGTTAAAATATGACATTTATGCGTGTCCTTATTGTGGATATGCAGCTATGGGACGCTATTTTGAGCATTTGACAAAGGGACAGATCCAACTGGTAAAGGATAATGTGTGCGCCAATTTTAAGCGTACCGGGGATATTGAACCGGAGACCTATACATATGAGCAGGCGATTGCCCGTTATAAACTGGCTCTCTACAATTCCATGGTAAAGAAGGCAAAGACAAGTGAGAAGGCATATACCTGTCTGAAAATATCCTGGCTGTATCGGGAAATGGCAGAGATGGAAGCTGCGACAGAGGAAGAAAAGGAAAAGAAAAAAGAATACATTAAGCTTCAGGAGGAATTTTATAGAGAGGCATATGAAGGTTTCCAGAAAGCGCTTGCGACGGAAAGCTTTCCGATGTGCGGTATGGACACCTTTACAATGGATTATCTGATGGCAGCCATGGCGTGTCATTTTAAGGATTTTTCCTATGCTTCTAAGTTGATAAGCAACATTCTTTCTTCGCAGGTTGTAGACAGAAGAATAAAGAACAGGACTTTAGAGCTAAAAGAAGAAATTATTGCTGAGATTCGGAAAGATTCGGAATCATAACGTATACAGGAGGTTATTATGCCTGAATTGATGATTCATTTAGAAAGCGATTCGAGGAAACCACTGTATCAGCAGATTTATGATTATATACGGATGAATATTACAGACGGTAAGATTTCCTGCGGGGAAAAATTACCGTCTACTCGTTTTTTATCCCGGCATCTACAGGTTTCCAGAAGTACGGTGGAGCTTGCTTATGAGCAGCTCCTTTCAGAAGGGTATATTGAATCGAAGCCCTATTGCGGGTATTACGTCAGTGATATATCGGACTTGTATTTAGGAGAGAAAAAACAGAAAAGCATACCGGACGCTGCGCCGGGAAAGTCTGTGAATTTTCCGAAGGAAGAGAAATATCAGATTGTATTTTCCCCGGACAGGAATGAATTTGAATATTTTCCTTACAGTGCGTGGCGCAAAATTTCCAAAGAATTGTTATCTGCAAATGATCCTGCGTTATTTTCTGCAGGAGAACCGGCGGGAGAGAGGGAGCTTCGGGAGGCTGTCAGGAATTATCTCTATCATGCAAGGGGGGTAAAATGCCAGCTAGAGCAGATGATTGTGGGTGCGGGAAATGAATATCTTCTGATTCTGCTTGCGCAGGTATTAGGTAGCAAAAAGCGTGTCGCGATTGAGAATCCTACTTATTTAAAGGCTTACCGGACCTTGGAAAATATGGAATATGAGATGCTTTGTTTAACAAGGGATGAGAGCGGAATCCGGATGGAGGAAATTCGTAAGCTTAAGCCGGATATTGTATATACCATGCCTTCCCATCAATTTCCTATGGGAACTGTTATGCCGTTAAAGCGGAGATTGGAGCTTTTGCATTGGGCAGCAGAGAAGGAAGGGCGTTATATCATTGAAGATGACCATGACAGTGAATTTCGCTATAAAGGAAAGCCGATTCCTTCTTTACAGGGCAGTGATACAAAGGGAAATGTCATTTACATCGGAACATTTTCAAAGAGCATCAGTTCGTCCATCCGGGTCAGTTATATGGTGCTGCCGGAATCCTTATTGGATGCATACAGCAAAAACTGCGGCTTTTATGCATCTACAGTTCCCAAAGAACAGCAGAAGGTGTTGGCTGCGTTTTTAAATCAGGGATATTTTGAGCGTTATTTGAATAAAATGCGGAGAATTTATAAGGGAAAGCATGACTATTTTCTTTCTCTTTTAAAAAAAGAGGAATGGGTGCATAAGATTTATGGAGATCATGCGGGAATGCATCTGTTAGTGGAACTGAATACCGGAATGACGGCAAAGCAAGTCGTAGAGAAGGCAAAAGAAAGAGGCATCCGGGTGTATGCATTAGAGGAATATATGATTCCCGAAAAAAATTCGTCGGCGGAAGAGTATCCGACGCTGCTGCTTGGATATGGGGCGTTAACTGAGCAGGAAATGTCAGAAGGGATTGCATGTATCAGGAAAATTTTAATGAAGAAATAAAAAATCCGCTGTATCGAAACGGATACGGCGGATTTCTTTATGTATGTTATTTATTCTTTTCAACCTCTGCCATTTTCATAGCACGAACCTTAAGCGGAAGTCCGAATAAGGTGATAAATCCTTCGGCGTCATGGTGGTCATATAGATCACCTGTGGTAAAGCTTGCAAGAGATTCACTGTAAAGGGAATACGGGGAAGTTGTACCTGCTTTGATGATATTGCCTTTGTAAAGCTTGAATTTTACTTCTCCGGTCACATATTTCTGCGTGGATTCTACAAATGCCTGGACTGCTTCACGAAGTGGTGTGAACCATTTTCCTTCGTATACGATCTGGGCCAGCTTATTGCCCATATCCTTTTTTACTTCCACAGTAGCACGGTCTAATACAAGCTCCTCTAACTGTGCATGAGCCTCCATTAGAATGGTGCCGCCGGGAGTTTCATAAACACCGCGGGATTTCATTCCGACAACACGGTTCTCAACAATATCAACGATTCCAATGCCATGCTTGCCGCCAAGACGGTTCAATTCACGGATAATATCAGACACCTTCATTTTCTTGCCGTTTACAGAAACAGGAATACCTGCTTCAAAGGTCATGGTCACATATTCGCCTTCTTCCGGAGCCTTTTCCGGAGATACGCCTAAGACTAATAAGTGGTCATAATTCGGTTCACAGCCAGGGTCTTCTAATTCCAGACCTTCATGGCTGAT
>CAYWXJ010000171.1:0-4068 GCA_964462405.1 uncultured Eubacterium sp. | reverse complement strand
CAGAGGAAGAAGGACATTTCCTGACAAGCTGTGCCGGAGGTCTTTCAGCCCAGATGAAAATTCCGGTAATGTATCAGAAGGCAGAGGGCATAGGCGTATCCCTGCATCTGGAGGGATTAGAAGGCGGTCATTCCGGATGCGAAATTGATAAGGAGCGTGCCAATGGTATCATAGAGATGGGACGAATCTTAAAATATTTAGAGGAAAGAATGCAGATCGGTCTTGTTTTGTTAGAAGGCGGATTGAAAGACAATGCCATTCCAAGAGATGTATGCAGTAAGCTTGTTATTTTACCGGAAGAAAAGGAAGCATTCAACGGCTATGCAGCAGAGATTACGAATATTTTGCAGAAGGAGTATGCAGTTTCGGACTCAAAACTTACAGTTCGTATAGAAATGGAAGAGGAACGGGAGTACGAAGTTTTAAATCCTGCTTCTTTACAGAAGGTTCTCTTTTTCTTGCGTAATGTACCCAATGGTATCATGCATATGAGCACCAATATTGAAGGACTGGTAGAAACTTCTTTAAATGCAGGAATTATGAAGCTGAACAAAGAAGAGTTTTATATCTCTGTTTCCGTGCGAAGCAGTGTACGAAGCCGGAAAGAGGAGCTTGTAGCAAGGCTGACTTATTTAACCGAATTTTTAGGCGGTGAAATCACTATTGACGGGGATTATCCTGCATGGGAATACTGTGCGGATTCTAAGGTGAGAGAACAGATTTCAAAGGTATATATGAAGCTGTTCGGAAAAGAGCCGGTATTTGAAGCCATTCATGCCGGACTGGAATGCGGGATGTTCGCAGATAAAATTGCAAACTTAGATGCAGTATCTTTCGGGCCGGATATTTATGATATTCATACACCAAAGGAACACTTAAGTATGTCCTCGACAGAACGTGTATACCAGTTTATTGTAGAATTTCTTCGGAGCATGAAATAATACTTGTGACAGGCCGAAAATATGTAATTTCGATATTCCTGTTTTTTACATTAGTAGTAATCGACGCATGGCTGTTTCATGTCATGTATAAATATATGGAGCCTGCAATAGAGAATACATTAGATGCGGTATGGGAGGATATGGTATATTTTCCCGTACCGGAATCTTCTTATGATACAAAAGGCTACAGCGTCAGCTATGTGGACAGTTGGATGCAGAGCCGTAATTTTGGCGGAGAACGTTTCCATGAGGGCTGCGATATTATGGCAGGTATCAATGAAAGGGGACATTATCCCATCGTCAGTATTTCTGACGGTTATGTAGAAAAAATGGGCTGGTTAAAGTTAGGCGGATACCGGATTGGAATCAGAAGTCCGAACGGAGTCTATTTTTATTATGCCCATTTGAGTGATTATGCGCCGGAACTTGAGATCGGTGATGAGGTAAAGGCAGGAGAACTGCTGGGATTTATGGGAGATACCGGATACAGTGAGGCAGAAGGTACGACAGGATATTTTCCGGTGCATCTGCACCTTGGTATCTATTTAAATGATGCAAATGGAGAGGAACAGAGTTATAATCCTTATCCATTCTTAAAAGAATTAGAATCGAACAAATTGAAATTTTGTTATAAGTAGGAGAATTACACGATGCGTCTGGATAAATTACTGGCAAATATGCAGATTGGTACCAGAAGTGAAGTGAAAAAATATATCAAACAGGGAAACGTGACCGTAGACGGCAGCAGCAAGGTCAGACCGGAACAAAATGTAGATTCCCTAAAGCAGAAGATCTGTTGTTTTGGAAAAGAATTGCAGTATCAGGAATTTGAATACTATATGCTCTATAAGCCGGGAAACTGCGTAACTGCAAGGACTGATACAAGACATAAGACCGTTATGGATTACATAGACAGCACCTGCAGGGATTTGTTTCCGGTGGGCAGATTGGATTTAGATACGGAAGGACTTCTTTTAATTACCAATGACGGAGAGCTTTCCCATAATCTGTTAAGTCCCGCAAAGCATGTGAAAAAAGTCTATGCGGCTAAGATAGACGGCTGTGTGACAGAAGAGGATGTGGAGGCTTTTCGCAGAGGGCTTGATATTGGAGATGATGTGCCCACCAGACCGGCGGAGCTTGAAATTATAGAAGCCGGAGAAACTTCTTTGATTCGTGTCACGATAACAGAAGGCCGTTATCATCAGGTAAAACGTATGTTTCAGGCGGTAGGAAATAAGGTTCTGCTTTTGAAGCGGCTTGAAATGGGAAGCCTGAAGTTAGACGAAGCTTTAAACCCCGGTGAGTATCGGGCACTGACGAAAGCTGAAGTGGAAGCATTAAAAAACCGGGAGGATACAGATGTTATCTCAGATAAAAGCAGTGATATTTGATTTAGACGGAACCTTAGTGGATTCCATGGGACTGTGGAAAGATATTGATATTGAATTTTTAGGGGCAAGAGGCATTGCATACGAAGATAATCTGCAGGAGAAAATAGAAGGAATGAGCTTTACGGAAACGGCTGTTTTCTTTCAGCAATATTACCATTTAAAGGAATCCGTTGAAGAACTGAAAGTCATCTGGAATCAAATGGCGGAACACAAATACCGTTATGAAGTCCCTCTAAAATCCGGCGTGCAGGAATTTTTAGACAGCTTGAAAGAGCAGAATATCAAAATGGGAATTGCTACCAGTAATTCCGAAGAATTGATTCGGGCAGTTAATCAGGCGTATCATTTTGATGAATATATGTCCTGCATTGTAACTGCCTGTTCTGTGAAAAAGGGAAAGCCGGCACCGGATGTCTACTTAGAGGCGGCAAGGCAGTTAGCTGTTGCACCGAAGGACTGTCTGGTGTTTGAAGATATTGTAAAGGGAATTGAAGCCGGGAAGAATGCAGGAATGAAAGTCTGTGCCGTGGAGGATTCCTATTCCGCAGGCCAGAGAGAAGAAAAACGAAAAATCAGTGATTACTATATTGACTCTTATGATGATATTAAGAATAATTCTTATTATAGAAATGATAATTAGAAATTGACAAAACGTACGGAGGATGATATGCAAAGGGGATTTTTACCTATTACAAAAGAAGAAATGCTCGCACAGGGAATCAAACAGTTGGATTTTGTTTATGTAATCGGAGATGCATATGTGGATCATCCTTCCTTTGGTCATGCAATTATTTCAAGAGTTTTAGAGTCCCATGGCTTTTCGGTCGGAATCATCTCACAGCCGGACTGGAAAGATGACAGCAGTATAGATGTATTCGGAGAGCCAAGACTGGGATTTATAGTATCCGCCGGAAATATGGATTCCATGGTAAACCATTACTCCGTATCTAAGAAGAAGCGTAAGATAGATGCTTTTACTCCGGGCGGTATTATGGGAAAACGACCGGACTATGCAGCCATTGTTTACTGTAATCTGATCCGCCGGAAATACAAAAAGACACCGATTATTATCGGGGGGATTGAGGCGAGCTTAAGACGGCTTGCGCATTATGATTACTGGTCCGATAAAATGAAACGTTCCATTTTATTAGATTCCGGAGCTGATTTGATTTCCTACGGTATGGGAGAACGCAGTATTGTAGAAATTGCGGAAGCCTTAGACAGCGGAATTGCCGTATCGGATATTACATTTATCAATGGGACTGTCTATAAGACCAGAAAGAAAGAAGATATTTATGATGCCATTGAGCTTCCACATTTTGAAGAGGTAAAGTCAAAAAAGGAAGCCTATGCGAAAAGCTTTTATATCCAGTACTGTAATACAGATCCTTTCAGCGGTAAGCGGTTGTTTGAAACCTATGATGCGAAGCTGTTCGTGGTACAGAATCCTGCGGCAAAGCCATTAAGCCAGAATGAGATGGATGCGGTCTATACATTGCCCTATATGCGGACCTATCACCCGTCCTACGAAGAAGCGGGAGGAGTTCCGGCTATAGAAGAAATCAAATTCAGTCTTGTAAGCAACCGGGGCTGTTATGGCGGCTGCAGCTTCTGCGCGCTGACCTTTCATCAGGGCAGAATCATTCAGGCGAGAAGCCACGAATCCATATTAAATGAGGCGCAGAAAATCATCTGGGAACCGGACTTTAAGGGATATATCCATGATGTGGGTG
>CAYWXJ010000170.1:0-4071 GCA_964462405.1 uncultured Eubacterium sp. | reverse complement strand
CCAGCGGATGGCCGACCTATGACAAGAAAGCAATGGAAGACGATGAAGTGGAAATTGCAGTACAGATTAATGGTAAGACAAAAACTACCGTTACATTGCCGAAGGACTGCTCAAAGGAGAAGGCAATCGCACAGGGTAAGGCAGCCTTAGGAGATAAGCTTACCGGAAATATTATCCGGGAAATCTATGTTCCGGGCAGAATTGTAAATATTGTAGCAAAATAATTTAAGGACAAACTTTAAATCATAAATTTTTGTGGTGACGGTCATATTAGCTTGAGATTTTTTGCTGATATAACCGTCATTTCTTATATTTCAGCCTGAAATTTTATCTTTTACAGTATCACCGTTTTTTTAAATTCCGCATCAGCATCAGCAGTTGATCTGCCTTTCGCTGTTCTTCGGGTGTCATATTCTGCTTTAATACTTCTATGATCAAATCCGTTTCCGTTGGTGTGAACTGAATGCCTTCCTGTTTTGCGGCATTTACAGCACCCATAATCATATTCGACATTTCCTTTGCATTCCCGGATTTGTTCTGTGCTGCAAACTGCATTAAAAAGTTCAGTTTTTCCGGTGAAATGTTTGAAAAATTCTCATTATTTTTCAGAAAATCAAAATCCATAATTGCTACATTCCTTTCTATTCGGTAGTTGGTGTATGCATCATCGTGTCATAAGAGGAAAACATCTGAAAAGCCGTCAACATCATATCAATAGAATCCTGTTCAGCAGGAGTACAAAATTTTTTGATGTCATTTAAAAGCCGGATTTTTTTTTCAGACGGGTCCTCAGAGGAGGAACACATGCTTAGCGAGGAGGGCTGTTCGTTAAATATAGTAATGACATTTTTTAACTCCATGAATTTTATAAGTACGGCAAAATTCTTCTGGTTTCCGCCTTCCATGTAGGGAATAAAAGTCTTTAGAATCTGAATATTTTTCGATTGTGTTTCAATATCAAAGGTTGTAGGCGTATATTCTAATTCTTCCTGTTCCATAGAAATCCTTTTTTTATTAGAATATGAAGCAGAACGGGAAACTATGACAGAAACGGAATAAGCCTTGCTGCATATACTGATGAAAAAAGAGGTGATTTTCGTGGGACGGCTGGTAATTGACGGAGAACAGGTTTATGAATTAGATGAAGAATGTCTGCGGGAAAAATACCGGGAAGAAGCAAAAAAAAGAAAATATGGGCATTCACAGGCTACGGATACGGTAGCAGAAACGAATCGTGGCACAACGAAGTGAAAAACGGGAAGGAATCCTTTCGGACTCCTTCCCGTTTCTTCGTCAGCTAAGCGAATAAGTTTCAGCAATTAGCAAAAGCTATTTCCGCAGCCGCCGCAGCAAAGAAGTAACAAGATAATCCAGATACAGTTATTGTCGCCGCATCCGCATCCGTTGCCGCCGAAGAATCCGTTTCCGTTACCGTTGCATAAGCATAACAGAACGATGAGCCAGAGAATAGAACCGCATCCTCCATCATTTCCGCATCCACAATTTGTTGCTGCTAAATCACTCATTTTGAAATCCTCCATTTATTATTTACACTTCATCATATGAAGATGGCTTGTAAGTGTTTCCGATGGACAAAATGGAAAATTTCAAATTCATAAAATTTCCTTGACAGTAAATGTATCATTGTATACAATAATACACAAGACTTAAATGTATACAATTATGCAAGAATATAACGTAAGGGTGAGTGAATGATGAGAGAAGTTGTAATGAATCAAAAAACCAATCTGTTACAGTTAGAGGAGCATTTTTATCAATTAGTGGATGTGAAAGAACCGAATGTGTTTCACAATCTGTTCCCATATGATGAAATTCCGAAGATTGCATTCAACGACAGAATCGTACCGCATAATATGCCGGAGGACATTTGGATTACGGATACGACCTTCCGGGATGGTCAGCAGTCAAGAGCACCTTATACGACGGAACAGATCGTTACGATTTATGATTATCTGCATAAATTAGGCGGTCCGAAAGGAAAGATCAAACAGAGTGAATTTTTCCTTTACAGCAAAAAGGACAGGAATGCAGTATATAAGTGCTTAGAGCGCGGTTACCAGTTCCCGGAGGTTACGAGCTGGATTCGGGCAAGTAAGCAGGATTTTCAGTTAGTAAAGGATCTCGGGCTTCGGGAAACCGGAATTTTAGTAAGCTGTTCCGATTATCATATTTTTTATAAGATGAAAATGACAAGGAATGAGGTAATGAATCTCTATTTAAGCGTCATACGGGATTGTCTGGAAACGGGCATCAGCCCAAGATGTCATTTAGAAGATATTACAAGATCCGATATTTATGGATTTGTGATTCCGTTCTGTTTGGAATTGATGAAATTGATGGAAGAATATAAAATCCCCATTAAAGTGCGTGCCTGCGATACCATGGGATATGGAGTGAACTTCCCGGGTGCCGTGATTCCGCGGAGCGTACCCGGTATTATCTATGGACTGACAACACACGCAGGTGTTCCATCGAACCTGATAGAATGGCACGGACACAATGATTTCTATAAGGCTGTCAATAATTCTACAACTGCATGGCTTTATGGTGCGAGCGGCGTCAACTGTTCTTTATTTGGAATCGGCGAGCGTACCGGAAATACACCGTTAGAAGCAATGGTATTTGAATATGCACAGTTGAAGGGCACTTTAGACGGCATGGATACGACAGTAATTACAGAATTAGCCGAATATTTTGAAAAAGAGATAGGCTATATACAACCAAGCAGAACACCATTTGTTGGAAGCAACTTCAATGTAACAAGAGCCGGTATTCATGCAGACGGATTGTTAAAAAATGAAGAGATCTATAATATTTTTGACACGGGGAAATTTTTAAACCGTCCGCCGTTGGTATCCGTATCTAATACCTCCGGTCTGGCAGGAATTGCCCATTGGATCAATTCCTATTATCATCTGGATAAAGACCGCTGGGTCGATAAAAATTCCGAGTTGGTAAAGAGGATTAAGGTCTGGGTAGATCAGCAGTATGAAGATGGACGTGTTACCGTGCTTACAGACAATGAACTTGTCGTAGCGATAAATGATTGTTGTAAAAAGCTTGGAATTATATTATAACTATTAAGGAGGTTTTGACGTGGGGGACGACAGCATTAAGAAACAGTCCTCTGTTTCGAATACAGGGAATTATTCCTTGAGCGGCAGGGTATTTCACCGGATTCAGGAAGATATTCTGTCAGGAAAATATCTGCAAAATGAAGAATTGCGGGAGAAAGCTATCGCAGATGAGCTTGGTGTCAGCCGGACACCGGTCAGGGAAGCCTTAAGGCAGTTGGAATTAGAAGGACTGGTTACAATTATTCCGAATAAAGGAGCTTTTGTGGTCGGAATATCCAGAAAGGATATTCAGGATATTTACGAAATTCGTTCTCGTTTAGAGGGACTTTGTGCAAAATGGGCAGCTTTTAACATAACAGCAGAGCAGTTGGATGAATTGGATGAAAATATTTATCTTTCTGAATTTCATCTGCAAAAGGAACATTTTGAACAGGTGCTGGAGCTTGACAATAAATTTCATGAAATCCTCTATAAGGCATCAAACAGCAAAATGCTCGATCATGTACTGTCCGACTTTCATCATTATGTGGAAAGGGCAAGAAAGATTACCTTAGGTAAATCGGAACGCGCGGCAAAATCCATAGAAGAGCATAAGAAAATCGTAGAAGCACTGCGGAACAGAGATGACAGTAAAGCAGAGAAACTTGCCAATGAACATATCATGAACACCATACAGAATATGGACAGTGTTGGCTTGGAAAATCTGTTATAAAAAAATGAAAACACAGGAGGACACTACTATGAACAAAATTCAGATGACAACACCACTCGTTGAGATGGACGGAGATGAAATGACCAGGATTCTATGGTCGATGATTAAAGAAGAATTGCTGCTGCCATTTTTAGATTTAAAAACAGAATACTATGATTTAGGCTTAGAGCACAGAAATGAGACCAACGACCAGGTAACCGTAGATTCTGCAAATGCCACAAAGAAATACGGTGTTGCCGTAAAATGTGCCACCATAACGCC
>CAYWXJ010000169.1:0-4089 GCA_964462405.1 uncultured Eubacterium sp. | reverse complement strand
CAAAGAAAAAAGGAAAAGCAACGATTACAGTTAAGACATTTAACGGTAAGAAAGCAACCATTAAGATTACAGTAAAGTAATTGTATACAATCAAGGGGCATGAATGATTACTCATGTCCCTTGAAATAAAATATGAACAGGAGGTTTTATGAAAGCACGGAAAAAAAGACTTTTGTCAGTACTGTTGTCAGCGGCAATGGTATTGACCATGATTCCTGCAACCGGGGTGAAAGCAGCAGGAACAAATGACGGTGGGGAAAATTTGATAGCGGAGTACATTTTTGAAGATGCAGATGCCACAGATTTGGAGATTGCAGATGCATCCGGCAATGGGAATACTGCTTACATTAAAGGAAGCGGTGCAACTGTTGCCAATGGTATTTTAACACTTCCGGGAGGAAATAAAGGTTCTACGGCAGCTTATGTGGAATTGCCGGGAGCCATGTTCGAGAATCAGGATACGCTGACCATTTCCGTATGGCTGAAGAACAGCACCGGTTCAGATAACTATGCGGCAATGTTCTTTGGAACGACAACAAAGTATGCAGGCGGCGGAACAGCAGCTTCTCCGCTGAATTACTGGTTATTGAATCCTGCGAGTCCAAGCGGATATTTCAAATCAGTATGGACAGACAGCAACAATTCCGATGCACCATATAATACGGAAACAGCTACTTCTACTACAAAGACCAGTGCAGACTGGGGAATGTATACAACTGTAATTACGGCTGACCGGATTATCGGATATTACAATGGTGTGGAAGTATGTAATAATGCAAAGACAAAGACGACATCCGATTTCGGAACCGGTCTGGTATCTTATATCGGGCGTTCCGGCTATAATGATATATTCTATAAAGGCGGAGTATACGGTGTAAAAGTATATGGAAAAGCCATGACAGAACAGGAAATATGGACGGAATACTATGATGACATGCCATACGGTGTGGATGCAGAGACGATCCGCAGTGCCGCAGTTTCAGCAGATGCAGATGCTTTGGATTTAGGAGACCTTACATATGTAATTGATGATTTAGAACTTCCGGTATCCGGTGCAAGGGGAACATCTATTACCTGGAGCAGCAGCAATCCGGAAGTGATCTCAAATGAAGGTGAAGTAGTCCGGGATACGACTAAGGATGTGGACGTTGTTCTGACAGCGACCGTTGCAGCCGGGGAGAGTGCAGTAACCAAGAATTTTACGGTAAAGGTTATCTGCGGAAGCCAGGAAAATATTTTCAAAGAAACGGTAGCTAAGTTAGAACTTGGATATTCCGTACTGGATTCTAATTTCAGTCTGCCGGATGTTAGCGGAGATGGAATCACTACCACATGGAGCAGTAATTCATCCGCCATTGAAATTAACGACAGTGAAGCGGTTGTGAAACGTCCGGCAAAAGATGAGGAAGATGTCAAAGTAGTTCTGACGGCTACAGTGACTTATAATTCCGGTGAAACAACATTAACAGAAACAAAGACATTTGATATTACTGTTCGTGCAGAGGATTATGCATATTTGCTGTCCTATACCAACAGCAGTGAATCTACAGAATTAGGCAGCAGTTTACATCTTGCATATAGCTTAGACGGAGAAACTTATACAGCATTAAATTCCAATACAGGTATCTGTTTTGCCAACAATGCAGGAGGAAGCAAAAATGTAAGTCCGAACGGATTAAAGAATCTTTATGTATTCCGTAAAACAGATGGAACCTATGGATTATTAGCAACAAATGTCAGTACCCAGAAATACATCTATGTATTTGACTCTGAAAATTTAGTGGACTTTACCAATGAAAGAAAATTAGCTGTAAACAGCAGTGTTTCCGGAGCGTTCAAGGTAGAGTATGCAGAGTCTGAAGGAGCATACAAAGTATACTGGACAGATGGAAGTAAACAGTACAGTGCATTGACAAAGGATTTTAAAACGGCAGAAAGCGAAACAGAAGAAGCTTATACTGTAGAAACAGTGTCTGCAGTTACAATGCCTACCGGTGCAGTAGCAGGCAATGTACTTGGCGTAAGCAAGACAGAGTATCAGTATGTAGCAGCAAAATTAGGTATTGTGGAAAATACCGGAATCCAGCCTGTAGAGAGTGTAACAGCGAAAGCAGGCGACAATGTAGTTGAGATACTTCCTAAAAAGGTAACAGCAGAATATAATGATGGAAGTACAGCCGAGATGTCTGTTGCATGGAATGCAGAAGACATTGCAAAAGTAGATTTAAGTACAGCAGGCACTTATACGGTAACAGGAACCATACAGCAGACACAATATGCAAATCCGTTTATTGAGCAGCGTGCTGATCCATGTATTTTAAAGGGAAATGATGGTTATTATTACTTCACAGCATCTTATCCGATGTGCGGCAGCAGTGATATAGATGGATATGATAAGATTGTATTGAGACGTTCGAAAACCATCAATGGACTTGCAGATGCGGAAGAAATTACAATTTGGGATTGTGATGAATCGGCAGATGAATACCGTTATATCTGGGCGCCGGAAATCCGGCTGGTGAATGATGAATATTATGTATTCTATACATCGAGTATCAACTCAAACGTATGGTCTATCCGGCCGCATGTATTAAAATGTACAGACCCGGAAAATATCATGGCAAAAGAGAGCTGGCAGGCAATGGGGACCATGCAGGCAGTGCAAGGCGACACCCAGGCATTCTCAGGATTCTCACTGGATATGACAGTTTTTGAAAACAAAGGACGCTGGTATGTGGCATGGGCACAGACAGATGGATTTTCTTCGATATTTGTTGCAGAAATCAATCCGGAAGAGCCATGGAAGTGTATTTCAGAATGCGTAAAGATTTCTGTACCGGAATATAGCTGGGAACGTGTATATGAAAATGTAAATGAAGGACCATCCATTATTAAGAATAATGGTAAAATTTATATGGCATTTTCAGCCTCTGCAACAGGTCCTGAATATTGTATAGGTCTGTTGTCTATTGATGAAGATGCGGACATATTAGATGCATCTGCATGGAAGAAGCAGGGGTATCCGGTATTGACATCTTCTGATGTACCGGGCGAATATGGACCGGGACATAACTCCTTTACCGTAGATGAAGAGGGTAATGCAATCTTCGTATATCATGCAAGAGGACAGGAATGCTATGATGATAAATGTGATTGGGCAAGTCAAAGCGCCTTATATGACCCGTGCCGTGATGCCAGATTAAAACGGGTACATTGGGCAGCAGACGGAAGTCCGATTTTAAAGATGAGCTATGAAGAAGAATTAGCGGAAGAATTTAAGACAGTAACTACCACAGTAACAGTGGCAGAGTCTACGACAGAAACAAAGGCGACGGAGGTTACATTAGATAAGACGGAAGCAATCTTGATAGTTGGTGATAAAGAAACCTTAACAGCAACTATAGAACCGGAAAATGTAACAAACAAGACCATTTTATTCACATCCGATAATACGGATGTGGCAACTGTTTCCCAGACTGGCGTTATAACTGCTGTGGGCGTAGGAACAGCCACAATTACAGCATCTTCTGTAGATGGAGCAGCAGCTTCCTGTATAGTATATGCAGATAAGGGCGCGGAATTAACCGATGAAACTGCTGTACCTGACAGTGTAACATCCGATTTTGAGCTTCCGGAGGAAGTGAAAGTATCATTTGCAGGAAAAGAGCTCACCGTAGAAGTTGAATGGGATAAAGCCATTGCAGATTATGATATTTCAGGAGTAACGGACATCACTGTAACAGGAAAGATTCCTTCATTGGGTAATATCACGATACGAAAGACGCTCCATATAGTACCTGCGGATCTGATTTATTTCATTGACTCCGGTGTAGGCGAATGGAACAGTAATCTATCAGTATCCGGAACTTATGAATCGGTGAAGGCAGCGTTAGGTGATAGCTTAAGAAACAGCATTCCGGATCAGAAATATGAGGAAGGAAGCTGGGGAATCGTTGGTGATGATACAGTAGTAGGAAACCATACATCTGCAACAGATTCTATCTATACAAACGGCTGGTGGGCAAAGAGTGGTGAAAATTGTGAGTATATTCTTCCGTTGGAAAGCGGAACCTATACAGTGACCGGCTA
>CAYWXJ010000168.1:0-4258 GCA_964462405.1 uncultured Eubacterium sp. | reverse complement strand
ATTAATTTTTCACGACTTTTGACCTTAAAGTACGGTAATACCGTTGCGTCTTATTTGAACGAGAAATATTCCGTAATATCGGTAGGCCGGGTTATGACCTGCGTACTTGGAATGGTAGTCCGCAGGGAACGGGAGATTCGGGATTTTGTAAAGACTCCGTTTTACAGGGTACTTGCAAAGCTGAACCTGCATGGGAGAACGATCGATGCAGAATGGCGGGTAAATCCTGCCTCGAAGTATTTTCAGTCGCCGAAGCTTTATAAGGAAAATGGTTTCTTAAAAGAGGAGTCTGCAAAAGAACTCATCGAATCATTGGCAAATCTTCCGATGGCGGTAGAAAAGGTGGAGAAAAAGAAAGAAACAAAGAATCCGCCGTTACTATATAATTTAGCGGAGCTGCAGAATGACTGTTCGAAATTTTTTAAGGTCAGTCCGGACGAAACGCTTGCCATTGTACAGGAATTGTATGAAAAAAAATTAGTGACCTATCCCAGAACAGATGCCAGAGTGCTTTCCACTGCAGTTGCAAAAGAAATTCAGAAAAATATCGGCGGACTTTTGAATATTCCGGGGATGCGTCCCTTTGCGGAGGAGATTTTAGAGAAGGGCACCTATAAGAATATCGCAAAGACCCGATATGTCAATGATAAGCAGATTACAGACCATTATGCAATAATTCCGACAGGACAGGGCTTTGGCGCATTAAAAACCTTGAATGAGCGGGCAGTCAGGGTATATGAAGTAATTGTAAGGCGTTTTCTTGCCATTTTTTATCCGGCAGCCATCTATCAGAAGG
Source organism: uncultured Eubacterium sp. (assembly GCA_964462405.1). Lineage (GTDB taxonomy): Bacteria > Bacillota > Clostridia > Lachnospirales > Lachnospiraceae > Roseburia_B. Next base: position 3,462 of record CAYWXJ010000168.1, on the reverse strand, counting down.
TAAACCTCACTGCGGGCGTCACAGATGCAGCTTTGCCGGAAGAGACACACAAGGAACAGTTTTTTGCCGGTTTTAAGGTACTTGCAGATGCCGGATACTTAAAAATAATGAATTATTCCTTCCAGAAGAAAAGGAATGCTTCAAAGGAAGAAAGCGACAGCGGCAGAAATGGTGAGGAGGAGGTCTGTGACGAAGACCTTTTAGCACATATTTCTTCTCTGAAGAAGAAGGATATTCTGGATGTAAAGGGCTATGAAATCAAGGAAGGGGAAACATCACCGCCGAAGCGTTACAATTCCGGTTCCATGATTCTTGCCATGGAAAATGCAGGACAGTTGATCGAAGATGAAGAGCTTCGTGCCCAGATAAAGGGAAGCGGAATCGGAACCAGTGCTACCCGTGCCGAGATTTTAAAAAAGCTGGTGGCAAATAAGTACCTTGCGCTGAACAAAAAGACCCAGATTATCACGCCTACCTTAATGGGAGAAATGATATATGATGTGGTAAATGCGTCAATTAAGTCTTTGTTAAATCCGGAATTAACTGCAAGCTGGGAAAAAGGGCTGACCTACGTGGCAGAAGGAAGTATCACTTCGGAGGAATATATGGTAAAGCTGGCAAAGTTCATTGAGAGCCGCACCAGTGGAGTGCTGCATCTGAATAACCAGTATCTTCTGCGAAGTCAGTTTGATAAAGCCGCCCAGTTTTATAAGCCAAAGAAATAAAATTAAATCATATTTTTATAAAGGAGATAATAGGATGGAACAGTGTAAAATTAAGAACCTGTACAATTTAGAGGAAACGATCGCAGCAGAGCTGTTGGGCAGTGTGGAATATCCATGGGAAGCGTTAAAGGATATTAGTGCTTATATCTGCAAAATCGGACCGACATTAGATCCTGCGGTTTACGAGAAGCGCGGAGAAAATATCTGGGTTGCAAAAAGTGCTAAAATTGCACCAACTGCCTGTCTGAACGGCCCGTTAATCATTGATGAGGAAGCAGAAATCCGCCATTGTGCATTTGTCCGGGGCAGTGCGATCGTAGGGAAAGGCTCCGTCGTAGGCAATTCTACGGAATTGAAAAATGTCATTATCTTTAATTCGGTTCAGGTGCCTCATTATAATTATGTAGGAGATTCCATTCTTGGCTATCAATCGCATATGGGTGCCGGTTCCATTACGTCGAACGTTAAATCGGATAAGACATTAGTTAGTGTAAAAGATAAGAACGAAGAAGTTAAAACAGGATTAAAGAAAATCGGAGCAATGCTTGGAGACCATGTGGAAGTGGGCTGTAACTCCGTATTGAATCCGGGAACCGTAATTGGAAAAAACAGTAATATCTATCCATTGTCGATGGTCCGCGGTGTAGTTCCTGCAAATTCCATCTATAAAAATAAAAATGAGGTAGTCACAAAAGAATAAATCTGTTATAGTGAAATTGTTTTAAAATACAATAAGATGAAGGGGCGAGTTATGTATCATTGTAAACATTGTGGAGAGCCATATGCGGCAGAACAGGCAGTTGTCTGTGTAAAATGTGGTGCGCCAAAAGGAAAAGGGAACAATTATTGTCAGAACTGCGGAAGAGCGGTTCCGCAGAATGCAATAGTCTGTATGAACTGCGGCGTGGCATTAGAAGAAATACCCGATGCTAATGCAAAGTCTAAAATAGCCGCCGGACTGCTGGGAATTTTCTTAGGACATCTGGGTGTACATAATTTTTATCTTGGTTATACCAACAGGGCTGTGATACAGTTAGTATTGTCAATTGTCGGATACCTTACAAGCTGTTTTATTATCGGCGGATTTATCGTAGCAGGTGTCGCTATCTGGGGACTTGTGGAAGGAATTATGATATTGACCGGCAGCATTAATACGGATGGTTTCGGAAGAAAATTAAGAGATTAGGATGTTCGATACACAGAGATTGTGAAAAAATAAACAAATTCGTGAAAAGTACTTTACGAATAAAAAAAAATGTGCGAAAATAAAGGCAGCGTGCAGAATATGTCGTTATATCTGCATCTGTATAATGATTTAGTTGAAAGGAGTCTTATAATGATTTACACTAAGGAAGTCGAAAATATGTGCCCGGTAGCAAAAGGCGCGAAACATGAACCAGCTCCAATTCCGGAAGAAGGAAAATGGGTTCATTCTAAAAAAATTGAAGATATTTCAGGATTTACACATGGTGTAGGCTGGTGTGCTCCGCAGCAGGGTGCATGTAAGTTGTCACTTAATGTAAAAAATGGTGTAATCGAAGAAGCGTTAATTGAGACTATCGGATGTTCCGGTATGACCCACTCCGCAGCAATGGCAGCAGAGGTTTTACAGGGAAAGACAATTTTAGAGGCATTGAATACAGACTTAGTCTGTGATGCAATCAACACAGCTATGAGAGAATTATTCTTACAGATCGTTTATGGTCGTACACAGAGTGCATTCTCTGATGACGGACTTGCAATCGGTGCTGGTCTGGAAGATTTAGGTAAAGGACTTCGTTCTCAGGTTGGTACTATGTATGCAACAAAAGAAAAGGGAGTTCGTTACTTAGAAATGGCAGAGGGATATGTAACAGGTATTGCTCTTGACGCTGACAACGAAGTAATCGGGTATCAGTTCGTTTCTCTTGGAAAAATGACTGACTTCATTAAAAAAGGTGATGATCCTAACACAGCATGGGAGAAGGCAAAAGGACAGTATGGCCGTGTAGCTGACGCTGTTAAGATTATCGACCCAAGACAGGAATAGGAAAGGAGAACGAAAGCAATGGCATTATTTGAATCATATGAAAGAAGAATTCCACAGATCAACGCTGTGTTGAAAAGTTATGGAATCAGCTCTGTTGAAGAAGCTGAAAAAATCACGAAAGATGCTGGACTTGATGTTTATACACAGATTAAAAATATCCAGCCAATCTGTTTTGAGAATGCTTGTTGGGCTTACATTGTAGGCGCTGCAATCGCAATCAAGAAAGGTGCTGTAAGAGCAGCAGACGCTGCAGCAGCAATCGGAGAAGGTCTTCAGGCTTTCTGTATCCCGGGTTCTGTTGCTGACCATCGTAAGGTTGGTCTTGGCCATGGTAACCTTGGTAAGATGCTTCTGGAAGAAGAAACAGAGTGCTTCTGTTTCCTGGCCGGTCATGAATCTTTTGCAGCAGCAGAAGGTGCCATCGGTATTGCTGAGAAGGCCAACAAAGTACGTCAGAAACCACTTCGTGTTATTTTGAATGGTCTTGGCAAAGACGCTGCGCAGATCATTTCCCGTATCAACGGTTTCACATTTGTGGAGACCCAGTTTGACTACAAGGAAAACAAAGTCAACGTTATCTATGAAAAACCATATTCCACAGGTCTTCGTGCTTCCGTAAAATGTTACGGCGCTGATGATGTGCAGGAAGGTGTGGCCATCATGCATCTTGAAAATGTTGGTGTATCTATTACAGGTAACTCAACAAAT
>CAYWXJ010000167.1:0-4279 GCA_964462405.1 uncultured Eubacterium sp. | reverse complement strand
CTATGAATTTTATAATCTTGGAATCGGAGAGCCTTTTCCAATCTCTGCTGCCTCCCAGCTTGGAATCGGAGATATGCTAGATGAGGTCGTGAAACATTTTCCCATGCAGAACGAAGAGGAAGCGGAGGATGAACGCCCGAGAGTTGCCATTATCGGAAAGCCGAATGTGGGAAAATCCTCCCTGATCAACCGTCTGTTAGGGGAAAACCGGGTGATCGTATCCGATATTGCAGGAACCACAAGAGATGCGGTGGATACGGCAATTAAATACAACGGAGAGGAATATGTATTTATTGATACGGCAGGACTCCGGAGAAAGAGCAAGATCAAAGAGGATTTAGAGCGTTATAGTATCATTCGTGCAGTAACGGCAGTCGAACGTGCAGATGTGGTGCTGATTGTCATTGATGCGACAGAGGGCGTTACGGAACAGGATGCCAAGATTGCAGGAATTGCCCATGACAGAGGAAAAGGCATTATTATTATTGTAAACAAATGGGATGCTATCGAAAAGGATGATAAGACCATTTACCGGCATACGGAGAAGATTCGTCAGATTTTAAGCTTTATGCCTTATGCGGAGATTATATTTATTTCCGCAAAGACAGGACAGAGAACCGGTAAGATTTTTGATATGATCAATATGGTCATTGAGAATAACTCCATGCGGATTGCTACCGGAGTTTTAAATGAGATTGTATCAGAAGCAGTTGCCATGCAGCAGCCGCCTTCTGACAAGGGGAAACGCTTAAAGATTTATTATACCACTCAGGTAGCTGTAAAACCGCCGACATTTGTAATCTTTGTAAATGACAAGGAATTAATGCATTTTTCATATACCAGATATTTAGAGAACCGGATTCGTGAGGCATTTGGTTTTAAAGGTACCTCTTTAAAGTTTATTATCCGTGAGAGAAAGGAAGATAAGTAAGATGGTTTTAAAGCGTATCATAGTATTGGTGATTGGATATTTCTGCGGAATCTTTTTATCAGGCTATGCCTACAGTAAGTCAAAGCATAAGGATATTACCCGGATGGGAAGCGGCAATGCGGGAACTACGAATACGTTTCGTATGTTTGGCTGGAAGGCAGGATTGATTACACTGTTGGGAGATATTGCAAAGACGCTGCTGGCAATATTCCTTTCCTGGCTCTTATTTCACAGATCAGAGCCGGAGGGAGTGCGTTTGTTGGAATTATACGCAGGATTCGGAGCGATTCTCGGACATAATTTTCCCTTCTATATGTTTCTGCGGAAGGGGGAAAAGAAAAAGGGCGGAAAGGGAATTGCCTGTACCGGAGCACTGATGATTGCGTTCTGTCCGATTGAAGTACCGATAGGATTAGGTTTGTTTATCGGTACCGTTGCTTTGACGAAATATGTTTCGCTGGGGTCTATTATCGGGCTTGCGAGCTTCTTTTTGCAGACAGTGATATTTGGAGAACTGGGCTGGCTGGATGTCACAGAGACCTATAAGACAGAGATTTATGTTCTTGCGGCAGCTATTATGCTGTTAGGAATCGTGCGTCATCATGAAAATATCAAGCGGCTGTTAAATGGCAGCGAGAACAAATTCAGTTTAAAAAAGAGAGAGGAAGGGACTGTTAAGTAATGGCGAAAGTAGGAGTAATAGGGGCTGGAAGCTGGGGCTGTGCGCTTGCATCCGTATTAGAGCAGAACGGTCATCAGGTAACAGTCTGGTCAATTGCAGAGGAAGAAATTGCTATGCTGAAAGAAAAGCATGAGCATGTAGAAAAGCTGTCGGGGGTAAAGCTGTCGGAAGCGATTGCATTTACCTGTGATTTACAGGAAGTGACAGAGGAAATGGATTTGCTGGTATTGGCAGTTCCATCTCCTTATACAAGAAGTACGGCAAAGGCAATGGCTTCGTTTGTCAGACAGAATCAGATTATTGTCAGTGTCGCAAAGGGAATAGAAGAAGAAACGCTAATGACTCTGTCAGAGGTTATTGAGGAAGAGATTCCGGCTGCGGATGTGGCAGTATTATGCGGGCCAAGTCATGCGGAAGAAGTCGGTGCGAAGCTGCCGACGACCTTAGTGGCAGGAGCAAAGACAAGAAAGACAGCCGAATATATCCAAAGTGTATTTATGAACGAGGTGCTCCGTGTATATACAAGTCCGGACATCCTGGGGATGGAGTTAGGCGGCGCATTGAAGAATGTCATAGCACTTGCAGCAGGAATGGCAGACGGACTGGGTTATGGGGATAATACCAAGGCGGCCCTGATTACCCGCGGAATTGCAGAAATCGGGAGACTTGCGGTAAAAATGGGGGCAAATATAGAGACTATCAGCGGCTTGACCGGAATTGGAGATTTGATTGTGACCTGTGCCAGCAGACATTCCAGAAACCGTAAAGCGGGCATGCTGATCGGACAGGGATATACAATGCAGCAGGCAATGGATGAAGTAAAAATGATAGTAGAAGGTGTTTATTCTGCGAAGGCAGCTATTGCACTTGGAGAAAAATATCAGGTATCCATGCCGATTATCGAGCAGGTAAATGAGGTGCTGTTTGCGGGTAAGCCTGCAAAGGAAGCAGTGACAGAGCTGATGCTTCGGGATAAGCGGACAGAGCATCAGGATTTGAAATGGGAGCAGTGACAGACAAATGGAAACTATCAGAATTAAATATTTTTCAGAGGAGATCGAAAGACTTCAGTATATTGACGGAAAATCTGACTGGATTGACCTTCGGGCTTTTGAGCAGGTCAGCTTAAAAGCCGGCGAGTATAAGCTGATTCCTTTAGGGGTTGCCATGCAGCTTCCAAAGGGATATGAGGCGCATTTAGTCCCAAGAAGTTCTACATTTAAAAACTATGGTATTTTACAGACCAATAGCTGCGGCATTATTGATGGTTCTTACTGCGGTGACGAAGATATGTGGCGGATGCCGGTGTATGCCACAAGGGATACGGTCATTGAAAAAAATGACAGGATCTGTCAGTTCCGTATCGTAGAAAATCAGCCGAAAATTGTATTTGAGGAATGCAAACATTTAGAAAATCAAAACCGCGGCGGTTTTGGGAGTACCGGAAAACAGTAAATTATATACGAGATAGGAGGATAAAGAAATGGAAAATCGTATGTTAAAGTTTTATGCAAAGGAAAGCAACCGGGTTGCGGTACATGCCGTACAGGGGCATTTTTCGACCAGCAACTCCCACATCAATTATTATATTGATGTAAATAGTATTAAGACCCGTGCAAAAGAAGCAAAAGAAGTTGCAGGTGTGCTTCGCAGCAAGATCGGTATGCTTGCTTATGTAGACACGATAGTATGTATGGATGGTACAGAGGTAATCGGAGCGTTTTTAGCCGAAGAATTTGAAGAGAGAAATTATATGTCTACTAACCGGCATGAAACAGTATATGTTATCTCACCGGAGGAAAACAGCAGTTCCCAGATGATTTTCAGGGATAATAACCGGGGAGCCATTACCGGAAAACATATTCTTTTACTTTCCGCAACGACTACGACGGGCGAAACCATCAAGAAAAGTTTAGAGTGTATCCGGTATTATGGAGGAGTGGTTGAAGGAATTGCATCTATTTTTTCTACAGTGGATACGGTAGAAGGCATGAAGGTACAGTCTGTTTTTTCAAAAGAGGATGTTCCGGGTTATGCTGCATATGCGCCGTCGGAATGCCCGTTCTGCCAAAAAGGAGAGAGAATTGAAGCGATGGTAAATGGATTCGGATATTCAAGATTTTAGTTAGTTTGTACAAAAAGAAGGACGAGGATTCGTTAAAATGACGAAAGGAATATATATTCTGTGGTAATTTCGTCGAATCCACAATAAAATTACATAGATTTTGTTTAGTTCTCGAATAGTAAAAAAATCTAAGGTCTGTTAGAGTAATTATATCAAGTTAAGAACATACTTTTAGGAGGATTATAGTAATGGCAAGTTTATCATTAAAGCATATTTGTAAAGTTTACCCAAATGGATTTGAAGCAGTTAAGGATTTTAACCTTGAAGTTGAAGATAAAGAGTTTATTATCTTCGTAGGACCTTCAGGATGTGGTAAGTCCACTACATTAAGAATGATTGCAGGTCTTGAAGAGATTTCCTCTGGTGAATTATCCATTGATGGAAAAATTGTAAATGACGTAGAGCCGAAGGATCGTGATATTGCAATGGTATTCCAGAACTACGCATTATATCCGCATATGACTGTATTTGATAATATGGCATTCGGATTGAAGTTAAGAAAAGTTCCGAAGGCTGAGATCAAGGAGAAGGTAGAAGAAGC
>CAYWXJ010000166.1:0-4280 GCA_964462405.1 uncultured Eubacterium sp. | reverse complement strand
TGGAGGATAGCGTTTATCAGCTATGCATGACGCATTCCAGGGAAAATCCTTTTCAAAGGTATCTGGAATTTCTGCATGAGTCAGGAGAACTTTCTTCAAAGGAAAGCAAGTTATATGGCAGTATTGGACGGGAATTTTTACATATTCTGGAAACTACAAATATGCAGAAATCCTATAAGATGCCGATTTTGTCAGCATTTTATAACAACGGTGATGTAAAAATGGCAATAACTGAAGAAGATGTACTGAAGGCATGGAAAGCTTTTTTTGAAACGGGAACAAACTGGAAGGATTTGAAATCCGGGATTTCATTTGATGAATTTCAGAAGATCACAGATAAACAGCATATCAGCAATGCAAAGAAAAATCCGATAAAGTATCTGAAAGCTTCGGGAGAAACGTTTTTCGTGGAAAGAGAAGGATATGTGCTGGCATTAAAGGAGGAGCTTACAGATGTGATACACACAGAGGTGTTTGCGGAGCAGATGCAGGACATTATTGAATACCGTACTATGGAATATTACCGCAGAAGATTTGAAAGGGGAAAAAAATTATGAACATACTAAAGAAATACGCAGGCTCTATCAGTATACTTATTATATTTGAAACAATAGCCGTTACACTTTGGCTGACCAAGGATAATATTTTTTATCTGTTTAATTTTTCTTATATCGGCTGTTTTTTGGCTCTGGGATTATTCCTTTATGCCAGAAAATACAAATATGCAAGACTCATCGTCCAATTTGGTGTCGGATTGTATATGCTGATTTATTTAGGATTTATTCACGGTGAAAATATGCAGATGGAAGGGTTTTGGTACTATCTGTTTTTAGGGGTATTTGAAGCTGCGACCATTCATTATGCAGTTGCGAAAATCGGAGGACCGTTTTTATTCGGGAGAGGCTGGTGCGGTTATGCCTGCTGGACAGCCATGATTTTAGACCTGCTTCCGTATAAACAGCCGAAAGAGCCGCGGCGGAAGATAGGTTTTATCCGTTACATTACATTTTCAGCCGCCTTCCTTTTCGTAGGCGCGTTGTTCCTGCTTCAGGTGCCGAATTTAGAAAAAATCATGTTTTACAGTTTTATCATTGGAAACATCGTCTATTATGCAGTTGGAATCAGTTTGGCGTTCCTGTTTAAAGATAACCGGGCATTCTGCAAATATATCTGTCCGATTACCGTGTTCTTAAAGCCAGCCAGTTACTTTTCCATGCTGCGGGTAAAAGTGGATACAGACAAATGTATTTCCTGCGGAAAATGTAAAAAGGTCTGTCCGATGAATGTGGATATGACGGACAATTCCAGAAAGCGTAAAAATGGTACGGAATGCATTTTGTGCTTTCGTTGTGTGGAGGCATGTCCGAAAAAGGCACTGCATACATAGCTGTCCTGACTAAAGGACACCTTAAATGATACACTCTAATCAGAACAAAGAATGAAAGTAATTCAGATTCTGAAAGGAGTGTATTTTTTATGAAAGGATATGTTGTAGACAACGGTTATATGGGATATGTAAATGGAACATATATGTTATTTGCAGATGAGGCAGATTACAGAGAGTATATCAGCGAGTAGCTAAAAGGTATAAAAATATTGAAATTCCCACCTCACTGTGACATAATAGTAATGTTAAGGACGAAGTGTTGTCAGACATATTTGTCGGTCTGACGAAGGAGGTAATGATTTATGGCAGGAAAAGAATTGCAGATTTATGGACAGACAGAACCGATTCATATCAAGCCTTACGAGCATCATGCTAAGTATTATGAAACAGATCAGATGGGAATTATTCATCATTCCAATTATATCCGCTGGATGGAAGAGGCAAGGATGGATTTAATGGAGCAGATTGGGTTATCCTATAAGGAAATGGAAGGAATGGAAATTATCAGTCCGGTTCTTTCTGTATCCTGTGAATATAAGAGCATGGTACACTTTGATGATACAGTTGTGATTGAAACCAAGATTGCAGAATATAACGGAATTAAGATGAAAGTAGAGTACCGCATGACCGATAAGATGACAGGAGAGCTTCGGACCCTTGCCGTCAGTGAGCATTGTTTCTTAAGCCGCAGCGGCAAGCCGATTTCACTAAAACGTTCCTATCCGGAATTAGACACGAAATTTTTTGAATATTATGGAGAAAATGAAAATGACTGATCCGGTTACCATGCGCCTGAAAGCTCTCAGAGAGCAGATGGCAGAGCGCGGAATTGATATATATATAGTTCCTACTTCGGATTTTCACGAATCCGAGTATGTGGGAGCGTATTTTAAAGCCAGACAGTATATCACCGGTTTTACCGGTTCTTCCGGAACTGCTGTGATTCTTAAGGAGGAAGCAGGGCTTTGGACAGATGGAAGATATTTCATCCAGGCAGAAAAGCAGTTAGCAGGAAGCGGAATCGCGCTCTATCGTATAGGTGAAGAGGGGGTTCCCACTGTCTTTGAATTTATCAAAGAAAAATTAAGACCCGGCGGCTGTATCGGATTTGACGGAAGAGTAGTTAATGCTAAGACCGGAGAAGATTATCAGAAGCTTGCAGAAGAAAAACAGGGAACACTTTCTGTAGAAGAGGATTTCATTGATTTGATCTGGGAAGACCGTCCGCAGATGTCAAAACAGCCGTTTTTTATCCTGGAAGAGCAGTATTCGGGATGCAGCACAGCATCAAAGCTTGCGCAGGTAAGGGAGAAGCTGAAAGAGGAAGGCGCAGATTTGCATATACTGTCTTCTCTTTATGACATTGCATGGCTTTTAAATGTGCGGGGAAATGATATTGACTATGTACCGGTAGTGTTGTCTTATCTTGTTATAAGTGAGCAGGAATGCATCTGGTTTCTGCAGGAAGATATTCTGACTGACGAGCAGAGAGCATATTTGACAGAGAATCATATCGTTACCAGACCTTATGAGACAATTTATGCATATGCAGCAGCCAGCAAAGCAGAAAAAATACTATTGGATCATACAAAGATAAGTTATAGAATCATACGCAGCCTTCCGAAAGAAGTTAAGAGGATTACAAAACCAAATCCCACAGAGCTTTTAAAGGCAGTAAAAAATTCGGTCGAAATAGAAAATACCATCGCTGCCCATATCAAAGATGGTGTTGCCGTTACGAAGTTTATCTATTGGCTGAAAAATAACATCGGAAAAGAACAGATTACAGAAATTTCAGCTTCCGATTATTTAGAAGAAAGACGCAGGGAACAGAAGCATTTTCTGGAGCTGAGCTTTGGTACGATTTGTGCCTATGGAGCCAATGGGGCTATGATGCACTATGCTGCAACGCCGGAGAGTAATGCAGTATTAAAGCCGGAAGGATTTTTGTTAGTGGATTCCGGCGGGCATTATCTGGAAGGAACCACCGATATTACAAGAACTATAGCACTTGGTCCGATTACAGATAAGATGCGGCAGCATTTTACGGCAGTGTGCAGGGCAAATCTGAATCTTGCAGATGCAAAGTTCCTGTATGGCTGCAGAGGATTGAATTTAGATATTTTAGCAAGGGAACCGCTTTGGCGTATGGGGATGGATTATAAGTGCGGAACCGGTCACGGCGTTGGACATATCTTAAACGTGCATGAAGGACCCAATGCCTTCCGATGGAAACAGTGTGCTGAGGAGGAAGATCATGCAGTATTAGAAGAAGGCATGATTACGACCGATGAGCCGGGCGTTTATATCGAAGGGGCTTATGGGATCCGTACAGAAAATGAACTTTTATGCCGTAAAGCAGAGAAGAATAAATACGGTCAGTTTATGTGTTTTGAAAATATTACCTATGCGCCCATTGATTTAGATGCAATCGATATTGAAGAGATGACAAAAAGAGAGCGGACTCTTCTAAATGCGTATCACAAAAAGGTTTATGATACCTTATCACCATATATGACCGAAGATGAGAATCGCTGGTTAAAAGAATATACGAGGGCTATATGAGTAAAAAATTAGTATTGATTGATGGACACAGTATCTTAAATCGAGCATTTTTTGGCATTCCGGATCTGACAAACGCAGAGGGAATCCACACGAATGCAGTATACGGATTTTTAAATATTCTGTTTAAAATATTAGACGAGGAGCAGCCGGAATATCTGACGGTTGCTTTTGACGTGCATGCACCTACCTTTCGTCATAAGATGTTTGCGGAATACAAAGGCACCAGAAAGCCGATGGCAGAGGAACTGCGTCAGCAGGTACCTCTGATGAAAGAAATGCTTACCGCAATGGGCGTTAAGATTGTTGAAAAAGAAGGTTACGAAGCAGA
>CAYWXJ010000165.1:0-4291 GCA_964462405.1 uncultured Eubacterium sp. | reverse complement strand
TTCGGTTTATCAGATGTACAGGCACAGGCAATCGTAGATATGCGTCTGCGTGCGCTGACAGGTTTAGAGCGGGAGAAAATCGAATCAGAATATGCAGAGTTAATGGAAAAAATTGCAGAGTTAAAAGCAATTTTAGCAGATGAGAAAAAGCTTCTTGGTGTAATCCGTGAAGAAATCATGCTGATTTCCGAAAAATACGGAGATGAAAGAAGAACATCCATCGGTTTTGATGAATATGACATTTCCATGGAAGATTTAATTCCAAATACCAATACTGTCATCTGTATGACAAAGTTAGGGTATATAAAGCGTATGAGTGTGGATAACTTCCGCAGCCAGCATCGGGGCGGTAAGGGAATCAAGGGCATGGAGACTATTGAGGATGATTACATCGAAGAGCTTTTGATGACCACAACGCATCACTATATGATGTTCTTTACCAATACAGGAAAAGTATATCGTTTGAAGGCTTATGAAATACCGGAGGCTTCAAGAACTGCAAGAGGAACTGCAATCATCAACCTTATGCAGCTTCAGCCGGGAGAAAAGATTACTGCAGTAATTCCAATCAATGAATATACAGAAGGTAATTATCTCTTTATGGCGACTAAGCATGGTATTGTAAAGAAAACTCCGATCCGTGATTATGCGCACGTTCGTAAGACAGGACTTACAGCCATCAACTTAAGAGAAGATGACGAATTGATTGAGGTTAAGAAAACAGATAATACCAAAGATATAATTTTGGTGTCAAAATATGGTCAGTGTATCCGTTTCCATGAAACAGATGTCAGAAGCACCGGGCGCAATTCCATGGGTGTTATCGGTATGAATTTAGTAGACCGGGATGAAGTTATCGGAATGCAGTTGAATACCCAGGGTGATTATCTTTTAATTGCATCAGAAAGAGGACTCGGAAAACGTACCAGAATGGAAGAATTTTCTCCGCAGAACCGCGGCGGCAAGGGTGTAAAATGTTATAAGATAACCGAAAAGACCGGTAATATCGTCGGAATTAAAGCAGTAAATGATGACCATGAGATTATGATGATTACTACAGAGGGTATCATTATCCGGATGAAGGTAGAAGATATTTCTATTCTTGGACGTGTTACCTCTGGTGTAAAATTAATCAATATGGATGATGATGTAACTGTTGCAAGTATTGCCAAGGTCAGAGAAGACAAGACTTTGATCAAAGAAATTGAAGACAGTGAGAAAACTGCAGAATCCGCAGAGGAAATACAGACAGAAGAATAAAGTGAAAAAAAGGGCTGTAAAAAAACAGCCCTTTTTACGCTTACAATATTATTTTTACAAAAGGAGTTTCTATGCCACAGACATTTTATGAGGTTGTTTGGATATTTATTATTTATGCATTCATTGGATGGTGCAGTGAAGTATCTTATGCTGCACTGGATGTTGGAAAATTTGTAAACCGTGGATTTTTGAATGGACCATATTGTCCGATTTATGGAGTTGGAGTATTAGTTGTAGTAGTAGTATTAACACCTTTGAAAGATAACCTTCTGATATTATTTGCAGGTTCATTTATATTAACTTCCATATTGGAATATATCACCGGTTATATTTTAGAAAAGGTATTTCATAACAAATGGTGGGATTATTCAGATAAGCCCTTTAACATCAAAGGTTATGTCTGTTTAAAATTTTCAATTTTCTGGGGACTTGCATGCAGCTTTATTATGCTTGTCATTCATCCAATGATTATGGGATTTATACATATCATTCCAAAAACAGTAGGGATTATATTATTAGTTATATTGATGGCAGCTTTTATCGTAGACTGCGTATTTACCATAAGTACGATATTGAAATTCAATAAACGTCTTAGAATTATGGGTGAGGTTGCAGAAAAGCTTAAGATCATTTCCAATGAAATCGGCGAGAATATCTATGAAAATGTCACCGAAGCAATAGAAAAAAAGGAAAAAATAGCAGAAAATATGGAAAACCGATACCAAAAATTCAATGATAGTGTACAGTTGAACTTAGAAAAGAAGAAATCAGAATACGAAGAGTTAAATAAACGTTATAAAGAATTGGCCGAAAAGAAAATTTACGGTCATGACCGTTTGATGAAAGCATTCCCGGGAATGAAATCATTAGATAACGAAGATTCATTGCTGAAATTAAAGGAACATTTAAAACAATTAGTAAAAAATAAAAAAAATTAGGCAAAACAGGAGGAATTATCTATGATTCGTACCATAGATACCAAATTGGTTACAGAAAATATTAAAGAAATGTGTGTACAAGCCAATCACTATCTTTCAAAAGATATGGATCAGGCATTAAAAAGAGCAGCGGAAACCGAAGAATCTGAGCTTGGAAAGAAAATTTTAACCCAGCTTCAGGAAAACCTTAAAATTGCAGATGAAGAAACCATTCCAATTTGTCAGGACACCGGAATGGCAGTTATTTTTATGGAAATCGGTCAGGACGTGCATTTTGAAGGAGATATTTTAGAGGATGCCGTCAACGAAGGGGTTCGATTGGGTTATACGGAAGGTTATCTTCGGAAATCCGTTGTAAAAGATCCCATTTTACGCGAAAATACAAAGGACAATACACCTGCAATTATCCATTATTCTATTGTACCGGGGGATAAAGTAAAAATTACTTTTGCACCAAAGGGATTCGGAAGTGAAAACATGAGCCGTGTATTTATGTTAAAGCCGGCAGACGGTATAGAAGGTGTAAAAAATGCTATTTTAACAGCAGTAGCAGATGCAGGTCCAAATGCCTGTCCGCCTATGGTAGTCGGAGTCGGAATCGGCGGTGATTTTGAAAAAGCCGCTATTATGGCAAAACAGGCTCTTACCAGGAATGTAGAAGAGCATTCCAAAATTCCTTATGTCTGTGAACTTGAGAAAGAAATGTTGAAAAAAATCAACTGTCTTGGAATCGGACCGGGAGGACTTGGCGGAACTACAACGGCTCTTGCAGTCAATATTAATACTTATCCTACCCATATTGCAGGACTTCCGGTAGCAATTAATATCTGCTGCCATGTAAATCGTCATGTAATTCGGGAGCTGTAGCAGAAACATTATATGCCAGAAAGGAACATATACGCAGAGCAGCGTGTATATTGTGGAAAACTATGCAGAATATTCTAGTCGTAGTGGATATGCAGAATGATTTTATCAATGGAAGCTTAGGAACAAAGGAAGCAGAAGCGATTGTTCCGAAAGTGGAAGAAAAACTTCATAATTTTTCCGGTAAAATATTATTTACCAGAGATACCCATGAGAAAAACTATATGGATACCCGGGAAGGAAGAAATCTTCCCATTTTACATTGTATCCGCGGTACAGAGGGATGGGAAATCTGTCCGCAGCTTATAGAATACAAGAAAGAGAGAATTATTGACAAACCAACCTTTGGTTCCGTAGACCTTGGTTTCATTTTAAAGGATGAAAATGACAGAGAAAGTATTGAGAGTGTTACCTTTATAGGACTTTGTACAGATATTTGCGTTATTTCCAATGCATTATTAGTAAAAGCATTTTTGCCGGAAACAAGAATCATAGTAGACGCCTCCTGCTGTGCGGGAGTAACACCGGAAAGTCATGAGAGAGCATTGGAAGCTATGAAATCATGTCAAATTGAAATTGAAAATGAATAAAATGAACAAGGTTAGCAAATAACAGAAAGAGGAGAATATGGATAAATATATTAATACACCTATTACCGAGGAAATAACCGCAGATTTAAAAAGCGGAGATTATGTCTATATTACAGGAACAATCTATGTTGCCAGAGATGCAGCGCATAAACGTATGATAGAAGCCTTAGACCGGGGAGAAGAATTACCGATTCCTATCAAAGATGCTACCATATACTATATGGGACCATCTCCTGCCAGAGAAGGCAGACCCATCGGCTCTGCCGGACCTACGACAGCCAGTCGTATGGATAAATATGCACCAACGCTTCTTGACCTGGGTGAAAAAGCCATGATTGGAAAAGGAAAACGTACCAAGGAAGTCATAGATGCGATTGTCCGTAATAAAGCTGTTTACTTTGCAGCCGTCGGCGGTGCCGGAGCACTTCTTTCTAAATGTATCACAAAATCCGAAGTTATCTGCTATGAGGATTTAGGTGCTGAAGCAATTCGAAAGCTTGAAGTAGAGAATTTTCCGGCAATCGTTGTAATCGATAGAAAGGGAAATAATCTTTATGAAACAGCTATTGAGGAATTTAAAAAAAGCTTGAGTTTCCGCAAAATGTAATTTTAAAATAGCCATAACTTCTCAAAGTGTCA
>CAYWXJ010000164.1:0-4342 GCA_964462405.1 uncultured Eubacterium sp. | reverse complement strand
CTGCGGGCAGTCATAGGTAATCTGCTCCCTGCTGTTCTTTCCTCTGATATATGCCGGAATAAAATCCATAGGGCCCGGACGGTAAAGGGAAATTCCCGCAATAATATCCTCTAAGTTCTGAGGCTTTAACTCCTTCATGAAGTTTTTCATTCCGGTACTTTCTAACTGGAACACTCCCTCCGTCTTACCGGTTCCTAAGGAATCTAAGACCTCTTTGTCATTAAAATCAATATGGTCAATATCTAAGGTGATTCCATGGCTCTTTTCCGCCATTTTTACCGCATTCTGTATTACAGTCAGGGTCCGCAGCCCTAAAAAATCCATTTTCAGAAGTCCTAATTCCTCAATGGTGGTCATGGTAAACTGTGTTGTAATCATACCGTCAGTGCCACGGGATAAGGGAACATATTCATCCATGGGCTTCTGGGAAATTACCACACCTGCCGCATGCATAGAGGTGTGTCTCGGAAGTCCCTCTAAGCGTTTGGACATATCAATGAGCCGTTTGACGTTCTCATCACTCTCATACATGGAGCGAAGCTCCGGGTTCATTTTCAATGCCTTATCTATGGTAATTCCAAGCTCATTCGGAATGTTTTTTGCGATATTGCCTACAAACGCATAGGGCAGGTCCATGACCCGTCCCACATCACGGATAACGCCCCTCGCCGCTAAGGTACCAAAGGTCACAATCTGCGTCACACAGTCCTTGCCGTATTTTTCAATGACATAGTCAATGACCTCCTGTCTTCTCTCAAAGCAGAAATCCACGTCAATATCGGGCATGGATACACGCTCCGGATTTAAGAAACGCTCAAAAATCAGATTGTATTTGATGGGGTCAATATTGGTAATTCCTGTGGTATAGGATACCAGACTTCCCGCTGCGCTTCCCCGTCCCGGTCCTACAATGATGCCATGCTCTCTGGCAAACCGGATAAAGTCCCACACGATCAGGAAATATTCCACATATCCCATATCTTTAATTACCTTTAACTCATATTCCAGCCTTGGCTTTAATTCCTCTGCATTGTCGGGATAACGCTCCTTTAATCCGTCATAGCAGAGCTTTTCTAAATATTCATAAGTAGTATATCCCTCCGGCACAGGAAAATCCGGCAGCTTAGTCTTTCCAAATTCAATTTCCACATGACAGCGGTCTGCGATTTTCTGGGTATTCTCCACAGCTTCTATAGCATAAGGGAACAGACGCTTCATCTCTTCTTCGGATTTGACAAAATACTGTCCGCCCTCATAGCGCATACGGTTCTCATCACTCAGCTTCTTTCCCGTCTGAAGGCAGAGCAGAATGTCATGAGGCTCTGCATCCGCTTCATAGGTATAATGTACGTCATTGGTGACAACCAGCTCAATTCCGGTATCCTTCGATAAGCGTAAAAGCTGCTGATTCACCGTCTGCTGCTCCGGTATACCATGGTCTTGCATCTCCAAAAAGAAATTGTCTTTCCCGAAACAGTTCTGATATTTCAATGCGGTTTTTTTTGCTTCTTCATAAAATCCACGTACCAGATAACGCTGCACCTCTCCGGCAAGACAGGCACTTAATGCAATGATTCCCTCATGGTAGGTTTCTAATACCTCCATGTCTACCCTGGGCTTATAGTAATAACCGTCTACAAAACCCTTAGATACGATTTTGACCAGATTGCTGTATCCGGTATTATTCTCCGCTAAAAGTACAAGATGATAGTATCTGTCCTCCCCATGGGTGGTTTCTCTGTCAAACCGGGAATTTGGTGTCACATAGACCTCACAGCCTAATATCGGGTTAATATCCGCTGCCTTTGCCGCCTTATAAAAATCAATAACGCCATACATGACACCATGGTCGGTAATCGCCGCCGCTGTCATGCCTAACTCTTTCACTCTTGCAACATATTCTTTTATTTTATTCGAGCCGTCTAACAGACTGTACTCAGTATGCACATGTAAATGGGTAAATGCCATGATAAAGACTCCGTTTCTCTTACGTTCATTCGGTAGTATAAGTATAGCGTATGAAAACTGACAAGTCCAGTTAATCGTATAAAATCGTTTCTTGTAATAACGTCCGTTTGGAATGGAAGTCCTTCCCTGCGCAGACTCCGAAAGAACGAATAGAAAAAATAGCATAACAGCTATATAAATCAGTACATAATCAGATGTAAAGTCTATGAACTAAAAATCCGCCTTATATTTAAAGCGGATTTTTAGTTTAGAAACTCAATCCCCAACATCGTAAGTCCGCACGCCGGAGCCGTAGGACCTGCTGCACTGCGGTCTTTCGCTTCTAATATCTGCTGTACCTTCCCCGGTTCTATCGCACCGCTTCCCGCCTGAATTAAAGTACCTGCTATGATTCTCACCATATTATAAAGAAAGCCGTTTCCGGTAACACGGATACAGATAACATCTCCGTCTTTTGTTACATCCGCCGCATAAACCGTCCGCACCGTTGATTCCACCACTGCATGTATGGAGCAAAAGCTCTTAAAATCATGCTCTCCCACAAGATACTGTGCCGCCTTCTGCATCTTCTCTGCATCCAGCTTATGATGATAGAAATATGTGTTCGTTCTTCTCGTAGGGTCCCGAAACTCCCTGTTTAAAATCCGGTATTCATAGGTCTTGATGCTGTCACAGTGCCTTGGATGAAAATCCGGGGCAACCTCTTTTGATTCCTGCACCACAATATCCTCCGGCAGTCTCTGGTTTAAGGCATAGGAAATCTTCTCCGCCGGAATCCGGGTATGCGTATCAAATACTGCCGCATTTCCCAGCGAATGCACTCCGGCATCCGTCCGACTCGCACCCATAACTGTAATTTCTTCCTTCAATAAATCAGAAAGAGCCTGATTTAACACAGACTCTATCGTAATCCCATTCGGCTGTATCTGCCAGCCATGATAATTTGTTCCATCATAGGCAACGGTAAGGCATACCCGCATAAAAACCTCCTTCATGCACAGACCCGCTAAAAACTTACAAATATTCTCAGTAAAATAATAGCTCCTAAATAGCATACCAAAAACAGATATGCCAGATAATCTCTTTTTTCATAGCAAAGAGGCTTCATCTTCGTTCTTCCTTCGCCGCCCACATAGCATCTTGCTTCCATTGCCATTGCCAGATCATCGGCACGGCGGAACGCACTGACAAACAGGGGCACTAACAGCGGTATCATGCTCTTTACCCGCTTTATAATATTTCCACTCTCAAAATCGGCACCTCTTGCCATCTGTGCCTTCATGATAATATCCGTTTCTTCGATCAAAATCGGTATGAAGCGAAGTGCAATGGACATCATCATTGCAATCGCGTGTACCGGAACCTTGATCTTTGACAAAGGCATCAATGCCTTTTCCAGTCCGTCCGTAAGCTGGTTCGGCGTGGTGGTAAGGGTCATCACAGAGGTTCCCACAATCAGATATATCAGCCGCACAAGCATAAATACGGCATTTTTCAAGCCCTCCATGGTAATGGAAAGCTTCCAGAACTGCACTAAAACCTCTTCCCCCGGTGTCAAAAACAGATTAAACACCGCTGTAATTGCCATTAAAATCACAACTGTCTTTAACCCTTTCACCATATAAGAAAACGGCACCTTTGACAAGCGTATCACCGCAATCATAAACACCGTTGCTAATACAAATCCTGCAGCTCCCTGAAAGGTAAAAAGAGAAGCAATGTAAATCAATGTCGCCATTAGCTTTACCCGCGGGTCTAATTTATGAATAATGGAATGTGCCGGATAATACTGGCCTAATGTAATGTCTCTTAACATAACTCTTCCTTCTGTTTCAATATCCTAAGAATACTTTTCTTTGCTTCTTCTACCGTAGTGGCACTCAGATCCGCCGGCATTCCCTGCTCTCTTAACTCATGCATCAGATAAGTCACCTGGGGAGCCGCAAGTCCAACCTTTTCTAACTCTTTGTAATGTAAAAATATTTCTCCCGGCGCACCGTCATACATTACTGCTCCATCATTCATCACGATCATCCGTTCCACATATTTTGCCACATCCTCCATGCTGTGTGAAACTAAAATAATTGTCATCTTCTGCTCTTTGTGCATCTTAGCAATCAAATCTAATATCTCATCCCGGCCCCTCGGATCTAGCCCTGCCGTCGGTTCATCTAAGATCAGAACCTCCGGCTTCATGGCAAGTACTCCCGCAATGGCGACCCGGCGTTTCTGCCCGCCGGAGAGGTCAAAGGGCGACTGATAATAAAGCGCTTCCGGCATTCCCACGCTCTTTAATGCTTCAAAAGCACGAAGTCCTGCCTGATTTTTATCAAGTCCCTGATTTAAAGGGCCAAAGCAGACATCATCAAAAATC
>CAYWXJ010000163.1:0-4378 GCA_964462405.1 uncultured Eubacterium sp. | reverse complement strand
GAGAGTGCGATAGCACGATTTTGCGAATGGCGCGGGCTGAACTGTTACATTTTGTGGGGTATTTTTATGAATATTTCTTGAATATGTCGGACATTTATAATACAATCAAACTAAGCATAACATCGGTCAGAAAAAGGAAACAAAAGGAGAATAGAGTATGAAACAATACATAGGGACAAGTGCTGGGGGAAATTTAGCAGAAGCGATTCGTGGATTGGAAAATCCGGAGCTTATTATTGTATGTGTCAGTGACAAAGAACAGTTTGCAGGCGTTGTGGCTGACTTAGAACGTGCATATCCGAATGTGCCGAGCATTGGATGTGTAGGACAGAGCTATGGACAGACACAGGTGCTGGAGAAAGGAATTATGGTAACCGCATTTTATGACGGGGTAACTGCAGTGGCAAATGTACTTACCGATGTATCCACAATGCCGTTAAAGAGAATCCGGCAGTTAGAGCAGGATGCGGCGGCTGTTTCGGCAGGAAGCAATAATACGGTCTGTATTGACTTTTGCAGCGGAAATGACGAAATGGTATTGACTACCATGAGTTCCATACTGTCTAAAAAACATATTCCGATTACTGGAGGAACCGCATGGGAAGGTCTTGTAAGCGCGAACGGAACCGTATATGAAGATGCCTGTGCATACGCCTTAGTCAAGAATAATAAAGGCAGGGTAAAGGTATACAAGGAGAATCTTTACCAGCCCACCGATAAGCGTTTTCTTGTGACAAAATCCATTCCTTCTGAATATATTATTTGTGAGTTGGATGGAAAACCGGCAGAAAATGTATATATGAGCGAGCTTGGCATCGGAAAGCAGGAATTTTCAAATCAGACCTTTAAAAACCCGTTAGGACACTGTCTTGGAGATGAAATATTTATTGTATCGATTAAGGAAAGTATAGGCAATGGAACCTTTTCCTGTTTCCGGAAGGTAAATCCGAAGACAAAGCTTTCAATTCTGCAGATTGGAGATATACCGCAGATTGTGGATGAGACAGTTGCCCAGATAAAGCAGGAATTTCCAAAGATTGCAGGTGTTTTTTCCATAAACTGCCTGTTTCGCTATCTGATGTTCCAGGAGCAGAGCTATATGGGAACATATCTTAAGAATATGGGAAGCCTTGGAACACACGCCGGATTGATCGGTTTGGGAGAACATTATAATGAACATCACACAAATCAGACAATGTCCTGCGTTGTGTTTGAATAGGAGGATGAGAAGATGAAACTGTTCGGTAAAAAGCAGCAGCAAGAAGTACAGGTAATCAAGGAAGAGCCGGTAAATATCAGGGAACAGGTATATCCCATCGTATATGCCCAAAAGTACATAGAAGAGCGTTATGGGAAGCTTTCGGATGAAGAGGTTGTTATTTCAGAAGAGATTTTAAATATTAAGGATTCATTTCAGGTCGTAATAGATGAAATAAGTGAATTGTCCGATAAGATCAATCATTTCCAGGGAACCTTTCAGGGGATTGAACAGGCAGCCATGGGTTTTGGTGAGGTAAAGCAGAATATTTTAAGTTCTGTAGATTCTGCCCAGACAAAGGTAAGTGAACTGAAGGATGACTCAGAGCGTGTGACCCAGAGCTTTTCGTTAATGGATCAGACCTTTGAAGAATTGAAAAAAGCGGTAGGCGAGATTCGGGAATGTGCCGGAGGCATCAATGCGATTGCAAATCAGACGAATATGTTAGCATTAAACGCTTCTATCGAAGCAGCCAGAGCAGGAGAGCAGGGAAAGGGATTTGCCGTAGTTGCAGAACAGGTGCGTTCCTTAGCAGAAGAGATAAAGAAGCTGATTTCTCTGGTCAATGAGAGTATTGAGCATGTTGAGGACGGAACGAAAGAACTGAGTGCTACCTTGGAAACCTCGAAAGATGCACTTCGGGTCAATGAAGAAAATGTTTTACGGACAAATGAAATTTTTGAAACAGTAAAGGAACAGACAGAACAGGTAGAGCAGGTACAGCAGGATATTGCAGACCAGATTCAGAACTCTGTGACAGATATTGACGGTATTATTGATTATGCAGGTTCTTCTAAGCAGCATTATGAAACCGTGTTGAAGTGTATTGAGGAAATAGAGGTCAGCGATGGCAGAAAATCCATCTTATTTGATGAAATTAAAGATATGTTAGAACAGATTGAACCATTAGCTGACAGTATATGTCAATAAGCGAAAAAAAAAGAAGTGTCAAGTTTAAAAAAAAATACTTGTAATTTTTTGATGAGTATGATATTATATTATCTGTCCGGTTCAGCCGGACAGATAGGCCGGCGTGTCGGAATGGCAGACGAGGCAGACTCAAAATCTGTTGTGGGCAACCACGTGCGGGTTCAAGTCCCGCTGCCGGCAGTACTTTTTAAGAAACATAGGGTTTTCCTATGTTTTTTTTATATCATGGGAAAGTGTTCAAGTCCCTCATGAGAGAGGGGAAGGAAAGCGGGGATGTGAATGAAAATTTCAGAATTAGAAATATGGAATTTTAAGTCCATTCGTCATATGAAGATTGCTGAAATTGAAAATGCATTGATTTTAGTGGGGCAGAACAATACCGGAAAAACGACCGTTTTAGACGCAATCCGGGCAGTTGGCGGCAGCTATGAAATCCAGCCGGAGGATTTCAATGAAGAGATGGCAAATATTGAAATTGCAGTTGTTATCGAATATACAGAAGAAGAGCTGCAGCAGCTTCATCAGGCAGGGATGGTCAGTAATTACCGCAGATATGAGGTATGGCGGGAGGATTTTTGTAAAAAGCTGCCTTCTTTTCAAAATGGGAGCCTGCAGTTTACATTTGTGGCAAACCGTGAAGGAAAAATCCGTTATCAGGACGGATATTTAAAAAATAATACATATATTACAGAGATTTTTCCCAAAATCTACTATATTGATGCGGAACGCGATTTGAAGCAATTAGAAGAAAACCTGCTTTTATTGCAGGAAGATGAACTGATTAAACAGATGCGTTCGGACTGCTGTCTGTTTGATACTGCAAAAAAGTGTCAGCACTGTTTTTCCTGCATGGGATTGATCGAGCAGAAGAAGCCGGGAGAATTAAATGCATTTGAAGCAGCAAGACTTTTAGATTATAAATTGTATCAGTTGAATTTAGATGTATTTGCCAGGAAAGTGAATGCGAATTTTAAGAAAAACGGCGGACAGGAAGAAATTCGCTATTCTATGAACCGTGATATGGAGCGGATGCTTCATGTGACGACGGAAATTCATCATCCGAAACAGAAGAATACCAGACCGATCACACGTTTAGGAAAGGGAATGCGCAGTATTTATATGCTGTCGCTGCTTGAAACATATGCCCAGACAGAGGAAGCCGTACCATGTATGATTTTAGTGGAGGAGCCGGAAATTTTTCTGCATCCGACACAGCAGAAAATATCCGGGGAGATTTTGTATCAGCTTGCAAAAAAGAATCAGGTTATTTTTTCTACGCATTCACCGAATCTTTTGGCAAATTTCAGTACCAGACAAATCCGGCAGGCAGTATTAGACCAGGATGGCTATTCTGTGATTAGGGAAAAAACAGACATCAGTGTCATATTAAATGATTTAGGGTATACGGCAAGTGATTTGATGCATGTAAATTTTGTATTTATTGTAGAAGGAAAGCAGGATAAATCCAGACTTCCGCTTTTGATCCGCAAATACTATTCAGAAACAGTTGATGAATCGGGAAA
This sequence comes from uncultured Eubacterium sp., assembly GCA_964462405.1. Lineage (GTDB taxonomy): Bacteria > Bacillota > Clostridia > Lachnospirales > Lachnospiraceae > Roseburia_B. The sequence continues at coordinate 667 of CAYWXJ010000163.1, read as the reverse complement.
ACTGATGCGGATTGCGATCATTACTACAAATAGCTGTACAAATATCAAGACCTACGCCAACTTAAAGTACATGAATCAGATATATTTAAAAGACCAGTTTATGCTGATTCGGGATGGAGATGGGAAGGACCCTGAGGAACTCAAGCAAAAATTGTGCAGATACTACGAAGAACGAAATTCAGAGGATGCAGATAAACTTCCCAGAGTAACCGGGAAAAATGTACTGATTTTAAAATACTATTCCTTTGAAAATTATTTTTTAAATCCTAAAATTATGGCAAAGCTTGGCATTATTGCGTCAGAAGAGGCGTTTTACAAGATTTTTCTGGAAAAATGGAAGGAATATCTGCATAAGCTTCGAAGTGGTGTGCATTTAAAAGAAGTCATCGGAACAGATTTAGAAACAGAGGATGATGTGAAAAAATATATGGAAGAGATCCGCTGTTACCTCCGGGGGCATAATCTGTTTGATATATTTTACGGAAGATACCGGGATAGAGAAGAGGAGCTTTTGCAGCAGTATATCAAGCTTGCGCCCAGAGAAGATTTTGCAGATATTTTAGATGCCATAGACCAGTTTGTATATTTTGAAAGCAGAAAAATGTCGATGGAGTGTAACAGTTCAGCGTAGGACTTTGCACTTGCTGCAAAGCCCGTAAGAATATGT
>CAYWXJ010000162.1:0-4538 GCA_964462405.1 uncultured Eubacterium sp. | reverse complement strand
TTTACACAGAATCACTAAGAAACACAAATTATAAATACTAGTATAATTTATTAGTTAAACTTATGGCTCTTCCTCTATTTTCTCCGCTACTGCCTGGCAAACTCTGCCATTTCTTCATATGCCTCTGTAATATCCCGCGCAAAAATCTCCTCCTGCATTCCTAATTCAACGGCTCGTTCAGTGCCTCCGTCCCGGGCACCACGAATTTTCCGTCCCGGATAATCTCCTTTGTGCTGCCGTCCTCAGCAACCGCCACAATGGCATCCAGCTCATCATAAGGAATCGTAATATCCGTATGGCAATTAAAATATGCTTTTGACATATCCTCTTTTCTGAGAACAGAAATCTCATTGTCCCTTGCAACAATCTCTTTGCCGTCAGGATTATATACCTTCGTATCCTCTGCATGGGAATAGCAGGTATCGCCGATTGCAAAATGCGGCCCTGTCTTTTCCGCAATCAGGATTGGAAGCTTATCTGCAATGTCATAATCCCTTGCCATTCGGTATGCCGTCGTATTCGTTCCGATGGCAAATTCCCCCATCGGAAGCGTTTCATGCTGCTGCAGCAGATTTTCATGGAGAAATCTGTGGTTTTCTTCCTCTGTTTTAAAATTCGTACAATGATAATCCGTAATCTTCCCGTCTTCAAAATCCAGCTCTAAATTCAGATATTTCAGTCCATTTAAATATACCTGTGTCACATGAAGCCTGCCCTCTGTTTTACTTAATACCGGAGAAGTAAAGACCTCTCCCACCGGAATATTAACATCTGCCACACAGTTCTCAAATGCCGTTTCTTTTTCGGGATTTGAGAGCGGATGAATCTTCACCCATAAATCTGTCTTATTCTCACCCTTTCCGGTAATATGCACCCTGTCTGCCGTATCTAAGACATCAATCAGCTTCTGCTGCATATTGCGGTAGCTCATGTAATCTAAGGTATTGATTTTTACCGTTTCTTTAAAAATCTCCCCGAATTTATCTCCAATGGCCGGAATCGGGTAGGCAATGATCGTAAAGCTCCGCTCATCTCCCGGAATATATTCATTCGTCATCTCTCCTAAACGGCTCATCTGATATACATTCAGCTCATTCTGTTCGCTGCTGTATTTCGGCGCTTCCGGCTTAATGACCGGTTCAAACGGCACTTCCCCGAAAATCTCCGTCACCGCCGGACCTGCATGGCGGTTCGCCTGCTTTTTATATTTTTCAAAGGCAGCCTTCATCGCTTCTAACCGACGCTCTACATATGCCTTATCTAAATAGAAAGAACGGTCTGCCCTATGGTCAAATTCAAACTGTTTATTTACAGACTTCGTATAACAGCCCCGTTTTCCGCCGGTTCCTCTTCCAAAAGAAGAAACCGGATCTCTGTAAATCGTCGCTTTTAATCCTAATTTTTCAAAATTCAGAATCGCTGCCCGTATGACCCTCTCAAAGCCGATGGGATATTCCATGCAGACAGTATTCTTTTTCGATAAATCCTTGCCGATATTCTCATAGCCGATACGAAAACCTTCTGTCATGGTATCTGCCATGGAAGCGATTTCCACCTCACTGAGCGTATTCAGAAATTCTGCCGTCTTCCGCTCGCAGTCACTGATATATTCTCCATAGCGATAGAGATAACGCAAATCTGACAAATCAGATTCCATCACAATTTTGCAAAAGAAATCATATTCCGGCTCCACCATATCCCGTACCTTATCCTCTGCAAAAATTTCGCTGTAATCATGGAAAAACCAGTAGATAATATGTGCAATTTCTTTCTGATCTGGCTCTTCCTTTGCTTCAAAGCAGTTATAGATTTCTACAAACAGCTCGCAAAGAATTGTCATGTGCATTTTTCTGCCTTCAAATGCATAGGAGATCATTGCCCGCAGCTCCGTATACAAAAAACAGAGCATCGGTCCGAATTTCTCTCCTAATAAACGGACGGCTGCTGCGGGATTGGCATAGCTCTCTTCATAAAATTCCGGTAAAATGTCACGATAGAGCATCTGATTTACTTTCTCGCATTCCAAAAAAGTCCTGTCTTCTAATCTTTTGGCATTCTCCTCCTGTAATACAAAGGCGGTCAGGTAAATAAACTCTGCTGCTTTTTTAAAATAATCCTGATATTTCTCCGATACCTGTTGCTCTGACCGAATCTCTGTAATCCGCCCTATCATAAGCTCATATCGTTCTGTGACCTCTTCATTCGATTCCTGAAAAATCTCTTTATAACCCATCTGCCGCTATTCCTTCCTGTTTTTTATAATCCTATGGTGATCCCCTGCTTAACTTCAAGGGCTTGTGCAAAAAATGTAACAGTTCAGCCTTTCGGCTTCACTGTTACTGAATCCGTCCATTTAAAGTTGCCTACGGCAAGGGGCGGATTCACGCTCGGAAAAATCTACATATTCTTACGGGCTTTGCAGCAAGTGCAAAGTCCTACGCTGAACTGTTACCAAAAAATGTTCAGACCTACGGCATAATATTGCCATTTTCCACATTTTCTTCTATGATTCTTAAAATATATTCCCACAAGGCTTCACTGCCCTCATGGGTTCTTTCATTTCTCCCCATAATCTGTTCTTTTTTCACTTCATGCTCTCTCCAGGAGCGTCCGCCCGAAGCATGGTTTAATAAAACCGGCTGCACCTTATCTAAAGTATTAGCAAACTTTGCTTCCGGTGTTTCCATGGCTTCAAATTCTTCCCAGAGCGCCCGGTATTCTGCCTGTTGTTCCTCCGGCAGCATACCATAGATTCTGTCTGCTGCCTTCTCTTCCCGAAGACGTTTCGTCTTATTTCCTTCTATGTCATATGCATAGGTGTCGCCTGCATCAATTTCAATCACATCATGCAGCAGCACCATTTTCATGGTCTTTAATACATCAATTTTCTCATTGGCATAATCGGATAATAAAAATGCCATGACCGCTAAATGCCATGCGTGCTCCGCATCGCCCTCCCTGCGGCTTCCGTCTGCCAGATAGGTCTGGCGCACAATTTCCTTTTGCTTATCGAGTTCCAACAAAAACCGGATCTGCTGTTCTAACTTTTCCATTCTGTTCTTTTCCCTATCCTAAAAAGCCTACTGTATACAATGCAATCCATGCACCTGATGCAAGAATGGAAAGTGCCATGGACGCCGCCGGAATCCCCCGAAAGGTATCCTCTTCCCTGAGACTCTTGACTGCCTGTACAAATGCAATGACTGCAACTACAAGTGCTAATATACCGGCACTTCCTAAATAAACGCTTCCATTTCCATTCTGTAAAAAGGAGGTTGACACCAGATATACCAGCGTAAAGATGGATGCCGCCGCTAAAGCGCAGGCAAGCATCCCTCTTCTTGAATGTTTTTTCTCTGTAAATTTAAAGTGATTTCTTCTTCTCATCCTTACCTCCAGGCTGTGAATTCTTACGGGCGTTCTTTTTCGATGCCTTTGCAGCCAAATAGTAACAAAGATAACCTAAGATTCCGCCCAATGTATTCAAAAGAATATCATCTACATCAAAGCTTCCCACCTTCCACACCAGTTGAATGATTTCCACACAAATGCTAAATTCAAAACAGAATAGTGTGGTAAGGATAAATCTCTTACATTTCTCAAAAAGCATTGGCAAAAATGCACCGAACGGAAGAAACGCAACTACATTTCCAATCAAATTTAAGCCAACTGACCACATCCCCAGAGAACGTCTGTATACCCAGAAGCGTCTGATTTCCTTAAGCGGTTCTAAATTATAATGATAGGTCCTCTCCAAAAAGGTCCTTCCCATACTTTCCGAAAAAAAGAGAAAGTAACTCAACATCGCCAAATATACCGCAAACAAGAGAATTTCCAGTCCCCGAAATAATTTCGTTCTATTCTCTTCCTTCAAAATTCTCTCCTTATAAACGCTTATTTTACACCATACTCTTTATAGTATTCATCAATTGCGGATTTTAATGTATCATCAATGATAACTTTTCCCTGGCAGGGACGATTGTAGAGATGTTCTACCACCTCCGCCATAGTTACGATAGCATTTGCCGGGAAACCGTATTTCCCACGGATTTCATCCAACGCACCCATTACACCGCCAAGTCCTACCTCCATACGGTTTAAAGAAACCATAAGTCCAATGATTTTTACATCTCCCTGCGCTTTGATGATCGGGAAAGTCTCTTCAATGGATTTTCCGGATGTGGTAACATCTTCAATGATCACTACCTTATCCCCGTCCTTGATTTTGCTCCCAAGCAGGATTCCGGCATCACCGTGGTCTTTTTCCTCCTTGCGGTTTGAGCAGTAACGGATTTCTTTGCCGTATAATTTCGAAAATGCAATACAGGTTGCTACAGAAAGCGGGATTCCCTTATATGCCGGTCCAAATAGTACGTCGAAATCCGTTCCGTAATTATCGTGGATCGCCCTGGCATAATACTCGCCTAAACGCATGAGCTGTGTACCTGTCACATATGCGCCCGCATTCATAAAAAACGGAGATTTTCTCCCGCTTTTTAATGTAAATTCTCAGAATTTTAAAACATCACTTTCTCCCA
>CAYWXJ010000161.1:0-4571 GCA_964462405.1 uncultured Eubacterium sp. | reverse complement strand
GATGTATCATTTTCTTATTCTCCTTTCGAAAAGCTCTTTAACTCCTCTTTCATTTTATTGATAAACTCCTGATTCCTGAATACTCTCCGGTGTTCATTCCGAATAATGGAATGTACCTCTTCGACACATTCGTCTAAAGTATCGTTCACAATCAGATAATCATAGGCCTCTACGCCTAAAGACTCTTCAAAAGCTCTTGACAATCTTGCATCAATCACCTCAAGGGCTTCTGTGCCTCTTCCCACCAGACGCTCCTTTAAAGTATCCGCATCCGGCGGCGTTACAAACATCAAAAGCGTGTCCGGAAACATCTCTTTTACCTTTAATGCCCCTTGGATTTCGATTTCTAAGATCACGTCTTTTCCTGCTTCTAACTGTTCTTCTACATAAGCCTTTGGTGTGCCGTAATAATTTTCAACGTACAAAGCATACTCTATCAGCTCATTTTTTTCAATCATTTTTTCAAATTCTTCCCTGGTTCTGAAAAAATATTCTCTGCCGTCTTCTTCTCCGGCACGCGGCTTTCTCGTAGTTGCTGAAACGGACAATGCATAGTATTCTTCATACCTGCTCATCAGCTCCCGCATAATCGTTCCTTTTCCGGAACCGGAAAAACCGGAAAATACAATTAAGATTCCTCTCTGCTTTTCATTCATCTATTTGTCCTCTTTGTTCCCTGCTAATTCATGAAAACGCCCTGCTAAGGTATCTGTACCCAATGCGGATAACACGATTATGTTCTGCTCCATAATAAGAATACTCCGTGTCTTTCTTCCCTGCGTAGCATCCACGATGCGTTCCTCCTGTTTCGCCCGCTGCACCAATCGCTTTGCCGGTGCTGAGTCCGGTGTTACAATGGCAACAATTTTGTCTGTATGCACCAGATTTCCAAATCCGATATTCATAAGTTCTGCCATAGCCATCCCCTATTCTATATTCTGAATCTGTTCTCTGACTTTTTCAATATCTGTTTTTAAATTGATACCGACATCGGAAATCGTAAGATCCGTCGTCTTTGACAATATGGTATTCGCTTCCCTGTTCATCTCCTGTGCAATGAAATCCAGCTTTCTTCCTATGCTTCCGCCTTCCTTTAGCGCTGCCCTGGCAGATTCTACGTGACTGCGGAGACGTACTGTTTCTTCATCCACACAGATCTTGTCTGCAAATATAGTAACTTCTGTAGCAATTCTGCTCTCATCCATCTGCTTGTCTGCTAACAGTTCCTGTACCTTCTCTTCCAAACGCTTCCGGTATTCCAAAAGAATGGCACGGGATCGTTCTTCGATAAAATCTACATAGCCAAGCATCGTCTCTAACTTGTCAAGCATATCAGCAGCCAAATGCTCACCCTCTGCAATCCTGCTCTCTACAAACTGTCTGCAGGCACCCCGCAGAGCTTTTTCTAAAATCGACCAAAGCTCCTTTTCATCCATACTCTGTTCTTCCATGGTAAAAACTTCCGGATACCTGGATAACGTACTGACACGCACATCATTTTCCAATCCAAAGGTATCCGCCATCTGGTTCAAATACTTCAGATATGCGGCTGCTACATCTTCATTGTATTTTAATGAAAAACTCTCTTCCGTATAATCTTCATAAGAGATAAATACATCTACTTTCCCTCGCTGCATATATTCCTTCAGCAAAGTACGGATAGTACTCTCAAAGAAACCTAACTTCTTCGGCATTTTGATATTCACATCCAGATACCGGTGATTTACAGATTTCAATTCCACAGTGAATTTACGGTTATTCTCCATAATCTCACAGCGGCCAAATCCTGTCATGCTCTTAATCATCAGGACCTCCTATCGCCTTCTTGTAAAAAATTCTTATGCATCTCTCCCGCCTTTGCTTATGTATGCATAATACAATTTATTATACAGTAAAATCTCTGAATAGTCAAATTTGCAGGATATTATTTCACAGTAAAAATCACATATTTAAAAGCCTTCTTTGCATAAGCTGTTTCCACATAAATCCGGTAGGTTCCTTTTGTAAAATCCTTCCGCAGATAATAAGATTTCTCTTTATCCGAATCTATAGTATAGGTTCTTGTCACACTCGACTTTGTCGGGACAGAAATCGCCACAGCCGGAAATGCCATATCTATATTTACCGGCATCTTCTTCCACTTCCCATCTGCGAACTTTTCAATCCGATAGCTATATCCATAATAACTGTCCTTATTTGACCTGTTATTAATTTTAATGCGAAGCTGAATCTGATTCTTCGTCTGTTTGACGCTTACGAGTGTGGCGCGGGATATGTTCCTGTCACTTTTTACCGTAACTTTATATTTATAAGATGCATTGTCAGTTACAGCCGTAACTGTACAGCTTCCTGTCTTTTTTCCGCTTTTTAGTGTTACATTTCCGTTATTTGTCCCTAATATGGATACGATCCTTGCGTTTGAGGTTTTCCACTCTGCATCTTTAGTAATACCTGCCGGCGTAATGGTCTTGCTCATATTAGTGTACATGGTAATCCGGGCTGAATTGCTGCTCTGCCCTGCATAGATTTCTGTCGTGTTTGTCAGAATGAATAGCAGTGTAAATAAAATAAATGCTGTGATAATTGATTTTAATGCGTTCTTTAACATAATATACAGCTCCTTATTTCCAAATTCTCCGAAAGATACATCTTTATTATATCATAAAATTTCATACAAACAAGTCTTCCATCCAACAGCACATGCAAAAAATTGACCATCCTGAAAACATCCGCTATAATAAAAGGACTATAGATTTTTTGGAGGTATCACATGGCATTCGATGGAATCGTTGTAGCAAACTTAGTCTGCGAATTAAATCAAAATATATTAAACAGTAAAATCAGTAAAATCGCCCAGCCCGAAAACGACGAGCTGTTATTTACCTTAAAAGGGACAAAGGGACAGCACCGCCTTGCGATGTCTGCAAGCGCATCTCTTCCGTTCCTATATCTTACCGGACAAAACAAACCTAGTCCCCTGACTGCCCCTAATTTCTGTATGGTTCTCCGGAAGCATATTGCCAATGGAAGAATCATCCGAATTTATCAGCCCAGCTTAGAACGAATCATCTGTTTTGAGGTGGAACATCTCGATGAATTAGGAGATTTATGCCGTAAAAAATTGATTGTGGAGTTAATGGGCAAGCACAGCAACATTATTTTCTGCAAAGAAGACGGAACAATTATTGACAGTATCAAACATGTCGGCGCACAGGTCAGCTCCGTAAGAGAGGTCCTTCCGGGAAGAAGCTATTTCATTCCAGATACCAGCCATAAGAAAAATCCTTTAGAAGCTACACAGGAAGAGTTTCTTCAAACGGTCTGTGAGAAACCGGAATCCATCTGCAAAGCGATCTACAGCTCTTACACCGGAATCAGTCCTTCCATTGCCAATGAAATCTGCTGCCGCACCGGCGTTGACGGTGATTTTTCCATGAGTTCTTTAGACGAAGACGAAAAGCTGCATCTGTATCATAATTTTGAATGGTTCATGACAGATATTAAGGAATCCAGATTTTCACCGAATATTATCTATAGAGGAAAGGAACCGGTAGAATTTGCCGCTCTTCCTTATACAGAGTATGCGGACTGTACCAAGGTAACGTATGATTCTATTTCAGAGGTATTAGAAACCTATTATGCCAGCCGCAACAGCTACACCAGAATCCGCCAGAAATCTTCAGATCTGCGCAGGATTGTAACAACGGCCCTAGAACGCAACCGCAAGAAATACAGCCTGCAGCAAAAGCAGCTAAAAGATACGGACAAACGGGAAAAATACCGTATTTACGGTGAATTACTGAATACCTACGGATATAATTTAGCGGAAGGTGCAAAAGAATTAGAAGCACTGAACTATTACACAAATGAAATGGTGACCATTCCTTTAGACGACCAGTTATCCGCTTCTGAAAATGCGAAAAAATATTTTGACCGCTACGGGAAATTAAAGCGTACCTTCGAAGCCCTTACCACATTAATTGAAGAAACGAAGGATGAAATCGAACACTTAGAAAGCATTTCCACCGCCTTAGATATTGCGGTATCTGAAGACGATTTAGTACAGATACGCGAAGAGCTGATGGAGTTTGGCTATATCCGGAAAAAACGCGGAGATAAAAGAGCAAAAATCAAAAGCAAACCCTTTCACTATATATCTTCCGACGGTTTCCATATGTATGTGGGCAAGAATAATTACCAGAACGATGAGCTGACCTTTAAATTCGCCACCGGAAATGACTGGTGGTTCCACGCGAAAGGAATGCCCGGCTCCCATGTTATTGTAAAGACAGAGGGAAAAGAATTACCGGATCAGACCTTTGAAGAGGCCGGTAAGCTTGCGGGCTTCTACTCAAAAGGCAGAGATAATGAAAAAGTAGAAATTGATTATCTCCAGAAAAAGAACGTAAAGAAGCCGAATAAAAGTGCTCCCGGATTTGTGGTATATTATACGAATTACTCCCTTACTATCCATCCGGATATTACGGGCATTCAACAGCTGACTTAAAAACGGGGAACAGACTCTATATCTGTTCCCCGTTTTTTTATTGTAAGGCAATCTTTTAATAAAC
>CAYWXJ010000160.1:0-4620 GCA_964462405.1 uncultured Eubacterium sp. | reverse complement strand
AAACGTTTCTTTGCGAGAGAGCGAAAGGCAAATCCGGATATTACGGATGCGATTTGCCATGCTACCTGTACGACGGCATTAGATTTAAATGCACGGGCAATCGTAACGGTTACGAAAAGCGGACATTCTGCAAGAAATATTGCAAAATACTGTCCGGCGTGTGAAATTGTCTGCGGTGCAATGGAAGAAAAGGTCGCACGGCAGTTGAATCTGGTATGGGGAACGATTCCGGTTATTTTAGAGAAGAAAAAAGATGTGTTTGAGCTGTTTGACCATGCGTTGGAGGTGGCTGAAGAGCAGGGGTATTTGAATAAAGGGGATACTACGGTTATTACTTCGGGAGTGCCGATTGGAGTGTCGGGAACGACGAATATGATTAAGGTGCAGATGGTGCAATAGGATTGTGGTGTGATGGATAGATGGAAAAAAGTCTGCATGGTGATTTTGTGTATAGTTTCTGTTTGCGGAAGTGGTGGCTGTGCCGGTAAAAGGAATCAGGATATTAGAAATCAGCAGGAGGATGGAGCAGTAGAAGATAAGGGATCAGAGGAAATAGAATTCACATCAGAAGCGGTGCAGATGATAGAAACAGAAGAACAGGAAGTAATGATAACAACAGAAACAGAAGTATCAGAAGAAGCGGCGGAAACTCCGGAGGAAAAGACGGTGCGTCTTCGGGAAAGTGCACCAAAGGAGCCGCTTATCGAAAAAGAAGCGTTGACAGACCTTCATATTGAGATTCATAAGCGGCAGCATGCATTACAGTTGTGGAACGGTACGGATTTAATTGCTGAATATGCAGTAGGTTTAGCAAAAAATCCGGTTGGGGCCAAGGAAAAGGAGGGGGACAATAAGAACCCCGAAGGAACCTATTATATCTGCAGTAAAAACAGCAAAAGCCAGTATCATCTGGCACTGGGGTTATCTTATCCGAATATTGACGATGCCTCAAGGGGATATGAACAGGGACTGATTAGCGAGGTGGAAAGGGATAGTCTGATTTATGCAAATGAGAATGGAAAAAAGCCAGACTGGTATACGGCACTTGGCGGTGAGATTATGATTCATGGGCAGAAGGGCGAATTAGGCGGTGAGTCGGATTGGACCAGAGGGTGCTTTGCGGTGGATAATGCAGTCATGGATATGATTTGGGACTATGTAGAAGTGGGAACATTTGTGGAGATTACTGCAGATTAAGAACGTTGACTAAGGAACCGTATAATTATATAATAAAAATTAAAGTATCCTTTTTAAGATTTTTTAAATAAAGTTACTATAACTGCTATTCTGAAATAGTCATAAAAAACAACTCCTTTCATACAATGTATAAAGTATTTTTGAAACATACATAGTAGGAAAGGGGTTATTTTTATATGGAAATGACGTCTGCGAATAAAGAATTTAATCTTTATAAAGACATACGCCAAAGAACGGGCGGAGAAATCTATATCGGAATCGTAGGTCCGGTGCGTACAGGCAAATCAACCTTTATTAAGCGGTTTATGGATATTATGGTGCTTCCGAATATGGAGGATGAGAACAGCAGGGCAAGAACGATTGACGAGCTCCCGCAGTCTGCCCAGGGCAAGACCATTATGACAACAGAGCCGAAATTTATTCCAAAGGACGCTGCCACAATTCGGTTAGATTCCGATACCGAGGTAAAAGTGCGCTTAATTGACTGTGTTGGCTACATGGTAGACGGAGCTGCCGGTCATATGGAAGGCAATAGCAAGCGAATGGTAAAGACACCATGGTTTGATTATGAAATTCCTTTTGTAGAGGCTGCTTCTATCGGCACGCAAAAAGTAATCAAGGATCATTCCACTATCGGAATTGTGATAACCACAGACGGCTCTTTTGGAGAAATCAGCAGGGAGAGCTATGTCCCGGCGGAGGAGCAGACCATCGAGGAGCTGAAATCATTAGGAAAACCATTTGTCATAGTCCTCAATTCAGAAAGACCTTACAGCGACGAAACTGTAAAGTTAGCAGATCGGATGATGGAAAAATATCAGACCCCGGTGATTCCGGTAAGCTGTGAACAGCTCCGCAAGGAGGACATCAATAAAATTTTAGAAAGCATCCTCTATGAATTTCCGATTATAAAAATGGAATTTTACATTCCAAAATGGGCAGAAATGCTTCCGCCTTCTAACCGTATGAAAGAGAATATTATTGAGAATGCAAGGACCATCTTAAACAGTGTAACAAAAGCAAAAGATATGAAGAATATCAATAAAAAGGAAAACTCCGAGTATATAGCGGATATTCATCTCGATAAAATTGATTTAGCACAGGGGCTTTTAAAGATAAAAATTGAAATGGAGGATAAATACTATTACGAGAATATCAGTGAATTGACAGGTGTGCCGATTCAGGGTGAATATCAGTTGATTTCTCTGATTAAAGAGTTATCAGCACAGAAAAATTCCTATGAAAAAGTGGCAGATGCTGTCAATGCAGTACAGATGAAGGGGTACGGCGTCATTCACCCGCAGCTTTCCGATATTACCTTAGAAGAACCGGAACTAATCCGTCACGGGAATAAATATGGTGTTAAATTAAAAGCGACCTCGCCGTCGGTACATCTGATTCGTGCCAACATCGAAACAGAAATTGCGCCAATCATAGGAAGCGAGGATCAGGCAAAGGATTTGATTGCTTATATTAAAGAGGGACAGAATACGCCAAGCGGTGTCTGGGATACCAATATTTTTGGAAAATCTGTAGGCGAATTGATGGAAGACGGCATCCGCAGTAAAATTTCCATGATGGATGATGATTGCCAGATGAAGCTGCAGGATACCATGCAGAAAATCGTCAATGACAGCAGCGGCGGACTGGTGTGCATTATTATATAATAAAGGTTGCGGCAAAAGTATTTTACATTTATAATAGGAATAAGCAGATAACGTAAAATTTGCGTTAAAGACCGGAAAACAGCAGGAGAAGGAGGCAGGATATGAACGAGGTATATACGAAGTTACGAAGATGCTATGAGAGTGTGAAAAAGAAAATTGATTTTAAACCGGAGGTTGCGTTGATTCTTGGTTCTGGGCTGGGGGATTTTGCCGAAGAAATCAAGGTCAGGGCAACCTTAGATTATCATGAAATTGAAGGTTTTCCGGTGTCCACGGTAGCCGGACATGCAGGCAGATTTGTCTTTGGATATGTGGGAAATGTTCCGGTGGTGTGTATGCAGGGAAGAGTACATTATTATGAAGGATACTCCATGTCGGATGTAGTGCTTCCCATCCGTCTAATGAAGCTGTTGGGAGCAGAGGCGCTGTTTTTGACCAATGCTGCGGGCGGTATTGCACAGGGAATGCAGGCGGGAGATTTTATGCTGATTACAGGACAGATTGCATCTTTCGTGCCGTCCCCTTTGATCGGAGCGAATATGGAAGAATTAGGGACAAGGTTTCCGGATATGAGCCATATTTATGATGAGGATTTACAGACGATTGTAAAGAAGACGGCATTAGACAACGGGATCGGATTAAAGCAGGGAGTATATCTGCAGATGACGGGACCTCAATATGAGTCACCGGAGGAGGTTTCTATGTGCCGCCTGTTAGGAGCGTCAGCGGTAGGTATGAGTACCGCCTGTGAAGCAATCGCGGCGAATCACATGGGCATGAAAACCGTAGGAGTTTCCTGTATTTCGAATCTGGCAGCAGGAATCGCGCCTAAGCCCCTGACCCATACAGAGATTCAGGAAACCGCAGATCAGGTGGCCCCTGATTTTAAGAAATTAGTCTATGAATCCATCCTTCGCATTGGGACGTATTTAGCGGAAATGTAAGGGAGGCGGCGGAATGAATATCCGGTTTTACCATGCCAAAATACTGCTGCTTAAGGAGCAGCATACTTTTCAGCTTATAGAAGGAGAGCTTTGGGTAAAAGGAAATCGAATTATCTATATCGGAGACGGAACCGATACAGAACGTATTTATGAGAAAATTGGTCCTATGGGAATTTTATGGGACAGGGAAATTAATGCGGAAGGGAACGTGCTGATGCCGGGCTTTAAAAATGCCCATACCCATACAGCAATGACCTTCCTTCGTTCCTATGCGGATGATTTGCCGCTGCAGGAGTGGCTGAATCAGCAGGTCTTTCCGAAGGAAGCCATGCTGACCCATGAAGATATTTACCAATTATGCAGGCTTGGGATTATGGAATATCTCACCAGCGGAATCACAACGAATTTTGATATGTATTTTGCACCGCTTCCGGGAGCAAAGGCTTCCAGTGACTGCGGATTTCGTACGGTTTATACCAGCGGGCTGAATGATTTCTGCCAGTCCTTAGAAGAAGTGGAGGAACTGTATTATCAGATCAATGAAATGAGCGAATTGACCAGCTTTCAGATGGGATTTCATGCAGAATATACCACGTCCTTAAAACTGATGGAAGGCCTGGCTGCTTTAGCCGGAAAAGTAAAATCTCCGGTATGGCTTCATAATGCAGAGACAGCTTCTGAAGTAGAGGCATGTAAGAAGCGTTACCAAAAGACACCTACGGAACTGACCGAGAGCCTTGGTATGTATGCCTATGGGGGCGGCGGTTGTAAAGTCCCGTGAGGGCGTCCTTGCTGGCGAGATTGTCGAGCTC
>CAYWXJ010000159.1:0-4736 GCA_964462405.1 uncultured Eubacterium sp. | reverse complement strand
CAGAATGGACTTGGCATGTCCGATATGCAGATAACCATTTGGTTCCGGCGGAAATCTGGTGTGTACCGTCCTGCAGTGTCCCTCCTTCAGATCCTTGTCAATGATCTGTTCTATAAAATTCCTGGATTCTACTTCATATTCCATTCTTTTCGTCCTTCCTGTCTCTCATTTCCTGCAAAGGGATTCTGTTTTTCCCTGATATTGCCATACACTATATTATACATACAAATACAGGGGAAAACAAGCTAATTTTACAGCACAATCAAATCCCGCACCACTTCTCCTGCTATAATCAATCCTGCCACGGAAGGTACGAATGCCATGCTTCCCGGTGTCTGCCTGCGTCCGGTTTCTTCACTCTCCCCCGGCGTCATCACCGTTTCTTTGGAATAAACCACTTTCATGTGCTCAATTCCCCGCTTTCTCAGCTCCCGGCGCATGACTTTCGCCAAAGGACAGACCGATGTCTGATAAATATCCGCCACTTCAAATGCTGCCGGATTCATTTTGTTTCCGGCTCCCATAGAGCTGATGATGGGAACGCCTGCTTCCTTTGCCTGCAGGGCAAGTCCGATTTTTCCGGTAACTGTGTCGATTGCGTCTACTACATAATCATATTGGGTAAAATCAAACGCTCCTGCTGTTTCGGGAAGATAAAAGGTCTTATATGTATTTACGACTGCCGCCGGATTAATTTCTTCGATCCGCTCTCTTGCCACATCCACCTTATACTGTCCGACGGTCTTTGTCGTCGCATAAATCTGTCTGTTAATATTTGTCAGTGCAACCGTATCATTGTCGATCAAATCCAATGTTCCTATTCCGCTCCTGACTAACGCTTCAACGGTATATCCGCCCACACCGCCGATTCCAAATACTGCGACCCGCGCACGCTTTAACCGCTCTATATTTTCGGAACCGATTAATAATTCCGTTCTTGAAAACTGATTTAACATTGATTTGCCGCCTCTCTTATCATTTCAATCATCTGCCCGGCCCTGTTTTCCCAGGTTTCCTGCGAAAGGGCTTTCTGATATGCACATTCTGTAATAATCTCTATGTTTTTTAGGTTTTCATACATAAATACCAGCTTCTCCGTCAATGTATCCGGCCTGCTGCTGTCATAAAAGACCGCGTCTTCTCCATCCGTCAGCTTTTGCTTTGAAAATGAATTTCCTTCTGTAAATACCAGTGTATGGTTGAGCATAGCTGAATAAACTCTGTCATGCAATCCCCCGTGAAATCCCGGTGTGGAATTTAAAAGCATTTTTGCATCTGCCAACATCTGCAGGGATACCGCAAACCCGACTCCCGGACGAATGACAGTATTCCCCTGTTCTAATTCTGTTAAATTCTCCCAGCCATGCCCCATGACTGTAAAAGGAATTCCTCCTTTTGCGGCAGCAAGCACGGCCTCTTTTCTTCTTAAATTCCGTAAATATTTATCTGCAAGATAATCTCCGTTTAACCGTTTTGCAAATTGCTCTCTGCTTAGTATCTGATTTTTTTCCTCTAAATATTTCTTAAGAGCTGCTTCCTGTGTCAGCTCATGGTCTGCATTCATCATCTCGATTAAAACGGATATTTCTTTTCTCTGGTCTGCAGGATATTCTTCTAACTGCTGATATAACGCTTTCTCCAGCTCGTAGGTTCCCAAAAAAAGAAGCTCAAACCGTTTCTGGCCCGGGCCTCTCTCTATTCCTGCCTGCATTGCTCCAAGCGGCAGATAGTATACATGCTCGATATGCGGATAGTATTCTTTGACATATTCCCGGTGATACATGTCGATACAGATTACGGAATAACGAGGAAAGCTTCGCTTCAATCCCACATGATGATACAGCGGGTGATCTACTAAATAATTAAAAAACGGAACCTGAAACGCTGCAAGATACGGTGTCCCATCTTCTAATTCCAGCCGCGGCAGAAAAGAATTAAAATCAAACGCCGCTGAATACTTCTCCTGCCGTTCTAAAATCTGTTCTAACTTTTCCTCCATCTGCAACGACAAATCACAGATTTCTACCGGATACCCCATGTTTTCAAAGGCATCTTCCAAACATCTCATAAAATGCCGATTAGATTCATAACACAAATCCCTAGATTCAAACAATAAAATCGTATCACCCATAGCTTCTCCCGTCAGCTTCTGTGAATATGCTGATGTGTAAATAAATGCTCCTGACAATATTCGTAATTCCCTTCACATTTCGAACAGAAACGGAATTCCAGCGTCGGATCGTCTAACTCTGTCCTTCCGCAGATTGCACATTTATGCTTTGTTACACCTGCTCTTTTCACTGGCTGGCGCATCTGCGCTTTGAAGGTCTGTCTTCTGTGAATTTCTTTTGGAGAAATCCTGCGGTAATTTCTGGTAGACAGGTAGAATACCAGGAAATTAAGCAGTGACGTTATAATCGCCACTCTGCCTGCCCAGCTTGACTGGATCAGGCTAAATACAATTAGCACGCCATATACAACGGCCATCCATTTCATTTTAATCGGAATAATAAAGTACAGCATGACCTGCATATTCGGATAGCATACTGCAAAAGCAAGGAAGATTGCCATATTAATGTAATTGGTAGAAAAAAATCCGTCCATACCAAAAAATGGCACCCTATAAATGGCATACATCACTCCGTAGAGTATAAATGCTCCGATTATCGTAAAAATAATTCCCCCGAAAATATAGACATTGAACCGGAAGGTTCCCCAGGTATGCTCTAATGCCTGTCCTAACTGATAGTAGAATATCATCATAATAATCGCAAACAAAAGACTCGTATCCGGCGGCATCAGCACCCAGGAAATCAGCCTCCAGACCTGTCCTTTTAAAATATAATACGGTTCTAACGTCAGATAGTTTAAAATTTCCGGTGCAGCAAACATCAGCGCATAGCCTATGGCATATCCGCCTAAAAGCCAGACAATCAGATTAGGAATTGCGAATCTTCCCAGCTTTTGTTCCAGTTTATTCATAAAATTATTCATCTTCATTCCGCCTTTTCTCAATTAATAATAATTGTTTTATTTTTCCACCCATCTAATGCTGTTCCATGATACCAACACGAATTTCCGAAAAACTTTTCTTCCTTTAACGTTATCTTACCTTCTCTTCCCAATAATGTCAAATTCCTTTCTTTTATAATAACAGTCTGTTTTGAAATCAAAATTTATCATAACCAACCCACCATTGATAATTCCCCCGAAAACGCAGTCCTTAAGAGCAGCCGGCAGGGATACTTTCCTTGCCGGCTGCTCTTAAGGACGGACGTCTCCTAACATCCTCATTCACCATCATCCATCCCCCGCAATGACACCGGTATACAAAGCTCATCCCCAACCTGCAGATTATAAATATCCACAAATGGATTCGCATACATAATCTGCGTCAACGGTACATGATACTTCTTACTCAGTGTATACAAGGTATCTCCATCCCGAACAACATGAATAATTCCTCTACATTCCATCATAAACTCCATATAACACATATTTACTCTATTATATTCTTTCCTTTCCATAAAGTTCCTTCCATTGAAAAAACTTAGCACAAGTTTCTTAAAAAATTATTTGTGTTTTGTCGGATACTGTCGTATAATACAGTTTGTTTATTATGAGAAATACATTTTTAATAAGAAATAACAGGTGGTAATATGGAAAATAACAATTTAAATAAGATGGGCATTGACATTGGTTCTACCACAGTCAAGGTCGCAGTTTTAGACGAGAAAAACCAGATTCTTTTTTCCGATTATGAGCGTCACTTTGCCAATATCCGTGAGACTCTTGCAGGTCTTGTTACCAAAGCTCTGGATAAATTAGGCGATTTGAAGCTTTCACCGGTCATTACCGGTTCCGGCGGACTGACATTGGCAAAGCACCTTGATATTCCCTTTGTACAGGAGGTAGTTGCCGTATCTACCGCTCTTTCAGACTATGCACCGCAGACAGATGTCGCCATCGAATTAGGCGGTGAGGATGCAAAAATCATCTATTTTGAAAACGGAAACGTGGAACAGCGAATGAACGGTATCTGTGCCGGCGGTACAGGTTCTTTTATTGACCAGATGGCATCCCTGATTCAGACAGATGCTTCCGGATTGAATGAATATGCAAAAAATTATCAGGAAATCTATCCAATTGCTGCCCGCTGCGGTGTATTTGCAAAATCAGATATTCAGCCGTTAATCAATGAGGGAGCTACCAGAGAAGACCTTTCCGCTTCTATTTTCCAGGCAGTGGTCAACCAGACCATCAGCGGACTTGCCTGCGGTAAGCCTATCCGGGGGCATGTAGCATTCTTAGGCGGCCCGCTTCACTTTTTATCGGAGCTGAAAGCAGCTTTTATCCGTACCTTAAACTTAGATGCAAAGCACACCATCGAACCGGAGCATTCTCATCTGTTTGCTGCCATCGGTTCAGCACTTAATTATAAGGAAGATTCTGTAACGACCCTTGGTGCGATAAAAGAAAAACTCTCCTCTGATTTACATATGGAATTTGAGGTTGCCCGAATGCAGCCTTTATTTGCCAGCCATGCAGAATACGATGAATTTTTAAACAGACATTCCGGTCATAATGTCAGGACAGCGGACCTTTCTGCTTATGAAGGAAACTGCTATCTTGGAATTGATGCAGGTTCTACAACAACGAAAATCGCTTTGATCGGGGAGGACGGTTCCCTGCTGTATTCCTTTTACAGCAATAATAACGGCAGTCCTTTGGCTACA
>CAYWXJ010000158.1:0-4779 GCA_964462405.1 uncultured Eubacterium sp. | reverse complement strand
TCTTCATGGCTTAACACCTTCAAATATCCGCTGGCGACCAGAAGACTCCAAATTGCTGTATCATCATAGTCCAACTGATCATATACAATCTGTTCATCGATTGGACAGCGGATAGTTTCTCCCTTAAGCAATGCTTCAAAGGTATTTTTGATACCTGTATTTCCTTCCCAGATAAGCTTTCCGACCAGGCTGTTGCTGCTGGTATTCGCCCAATAAGTACCAATTTTCCCCTTATTCAGAAAGTTCAAAATAGACCATGGATTATAAATATCCCCATGGTTTCCAAAAATAAATCCGTCATACCAGTACTTTATCTCTTCCTGCTTATTCTCATAGCCATACTCTTTAAGAGCTGCAAAGACCTCGTTCTCCGTAAACCCAAAGGCTGTCGTATATTCATCGGAGGTTGTCGTTACTACCTTCAAATTATTCAAATCGGAAAAAACAGACTCCTTGCTGGCTCTGGTAATTCCGGTCATCACTGCCCTCTCTAAACAGGGATTTGTCTTAAATGTAGAATTGAACAGACTTCTGGTAAATGTCACCAGCTCTTTCCAGCATCCGTGGACATAAGCCTCCTGCATCGGAGTATCGTATTCATCCAGAAGAATAATCACTTTTTTCCCATAGTAACGGCACATAAAATCTGACAACTGATAAAGTGCAGAGGTTGCATCCGCATCATTTACCTCTACGGATAAGATTCTGTCAAAAAAGGCCCGGTCTGCATCGGATAAAACTTCGCTCTCCTTTAAAAAGGAGTATTTTATAAACAGATTTCTCAATATCTCACAGATTTTCCTTCTGGTATTGGTATAATCCACTTCCTTTACTCTGGCAAAGGAAAGACTGATAACCGGCCAGGTCCCCTGCTGCTTTCGGTACTTCTCATCCTTCCAGATAGAAAGACCTTCAAACAAATCGCCCCGGTCTGCATAATCCACAGAGAAAAACTGTTCTAACATACTCATATTCAACGTCTTTCCAAAACGGCGCGGGCGGGTAATCAGCGTTACATCATCCCCACTTTCCCACCATTCCCGGATAAATGCGGTTTTATCTATATAAAAATAGTTATTTGTTATAATTTTATCAAAGCTTTGTATTCCAATCGCAGTTGTTCTTGCCATAACTGTTCCACGGCCTTTCTTTCCTGAAAAGAACGAAGCGGGCAAGCCCACTCCTATACAATAAAAAATCCGTCATGCTAATAACACAGCATTAGTATAACGGATTTTTTATGAAATTACAAATAATTATTACCCATTTCCCTGCACAAGTGTAACAGTTCAGCCTTTCGGCTTCACTGTTACTGAATCCGTCCATTTAAAGTTGCCTACGGCAAGGGGCGGATTCACGCTCGGAAAAATCTACATATTCTTACGGGCTTTGCAGCAAGTGCAAAGTCCTACGCTGAACTGTTACGCACAAGTTTCTTTTTTAAGATTTATTACACCAAACATTTCTTCTATATAATTTTGCATATCCGGATTATCTGTCTGTTTGGCATATTCACTTAATACATACACCCATAACAACTGCATACATCCTGCCAAATAGTTACAAAAATTCCTCCAGCGATCCGAAAGTATACCCCATCTCTTCCCATTTCGTTAAAAGCTCATCTAAAATCTCCCCATTGGTCTTAGAAGTACTGTGCAGCAGCACGATTGCCCCGGGATGAATCCGCGGCAGCAGCTTACTGTAGGCTTCCTCTGCCGTCGGCTGGTCATCTGCATACCAGTCCACATAGGCAAGGCTCCAGAAAAAGGTATGATACCCCAGCTCCTTTGCCATGGAAAGATTCGTAGTGCTGTATTTCCCCTGCGGCGGACGATACAGCTTTTTCATCTCTTCTCCGGTGATTTCTTTATATAGATTTGCCACATCATCCATTTCCTTCTGAAAAGCGGATAAATCACTGATTTTTGACATATCCGGATGATGATAGGTATGATTTCCCACTAAATGTCCCTCCGCTGTCATTCGTTTTACGATTTCCGGCGCAGTTTCCAGAAAATTTCCCACCACAAAAAAAGTTCCCTGGGCATTGTGTTTTTTTAACGCATCTAATATTGCTTCCGTATTTCCGTTTTCATATCCGCAGTCAAAGGTGAGATAGATGACCTGCTTTGTGGTATCTCCCACATAATAGGCATCATAATTCTTCAATTCCTCTGCACTGACATTTCCGGTAGGCGTCGTTCCTTCTGCTCCAAATCCAAGTCCCCAGTTCTCCGTTTCGTTCAAAACAGAATGGGAGCTGCTAAAAACATCTACGATTTTAGCAGCTCCCACGCCTGCCCCATACATAATCAGAAAAAGTAAGACCAGAAAAAGCGTTTTCTTATATTTCATATAACACCTGAATCAATCTGTTTTTTCTATTGTATGAGCTAAATTTTATTTCATTCTATTTTTTTACGATTCCTGCCGTCTTGCTGATCCCCAGTCCTGCTTCTGCAAACGCTGATGCCCATTGGCTGACTGCCTGTACGACATAGCCCACAAAACAGGCATAAACTGTTTTCTTATAATCAATTTTCATAAACCTTTACCATAACTTTGCAAACTTTCTACTCCTTTCCGTCCCAGCAATAGGTGCATAATTTACACTTATCGATTCCGACGGATTCCAGCATATCATCTAAACGATTGAATCTTAAAGATGTAAAATTCAATTCCTTACGGATTTCTTCTACCATCTGTTCATATTTCGGAGATTCCGGGTCTGCGTATTCCTGCAGCACTTCATCGGTCACATTGCCGTTCTCTAAACGGTCAATAACTCTTCTGGTAATCAGATCCATCTCCGAAGAGGAACGGGAAAAATTCAAATATTTGCAGCCATATAAAAGCGGCGGACATGCCGGACGGATATGGACCTCCTTTGCTCCGCTCTGGTATAAAAATTCCGTCGTTTCTCTCAACTGGGTTCCTCTTACGATAGAATCGTCAATTAAGAGCAGGCTCTTATCACGAATCAGTTCTTCTACTGCTAAAAGCTTCATCTTTGCAATCAGATTTCTCTGGCTCTGTATGGTAGGCATAAAGGAACGTGGCCAGGTGGGCGTATATTTGATAAATGGTCTTGAAAATGGGATTCCCGACTCATTCGCATAACCAATGGCATGGGCAATACCGGAATCCGGCACCCCGGCAACAATATCCGGCCGGACATGATCTCTCTGCGCCATCTTCTGTCCGCAGATATAACGCATCTGTTCCACACTGGTTCCTTCATAGGAACTGGCAGGATAGCCGTAATATACCCATAAAAAGGTACATATCTTCATTTCCTTGCCCGGATTTACTAAGGTGACACAGTTTTTGTCTGTTATCACTGCAATTTCTCCCGGCCCTAACTCTTTATAGTCGGTATATCCAAGATTCTTATATGCAAAATTTTCAAAGGAAAGACAGTAAGCATCCTCTTTTTTACCGATGACAATCGGAGTACGTCCGAATTTATCTCTTGCGGCATAGATTCCCTGCTTATTTAACAGCAGAATAGATACGGAACCGTCCACCATTTCCAGCGCGTAATTAATTCCGTCGATTAAATTCTCTTTCTGGTTAATAAGTGCTGCAATCAGCTCTGTGGCATTAATATCTCCGCCGCTCATCTCTAAAAAGTGGGAATGCCCGTTTACAAACAGCATTTTGGACAATTCTTCCATATTGTTAATCTTACTTACGGTCGTAATCGCATAGGTACCATGGTGGGAACGCACTAAAAGCGGCTGGGGTTCATAATCGGAAATACAACCGATTCCAAGCTTTCCTTTCATCTCCTGCATATCTTTATCAAATTTAGTACGGAACGGTGCATTTTCTATATTGTGGATGGAGCGGTTAAAGCCATCCTCTCCATATACAACCATTCCTCCACGTCTTGTTCCTAAATGGGAATGATAATCAATTCCAAAAAATAAATCAAATACGCAATCCTCTTTGGATGCTACGCCAAAAAAGCCTCCCATATTTCATCCTCGCTTCTTTTTTTTGATGTATGTCATAAAGACACCATGTCTATCATAATCTCAAATCTTCAAATTGTAAACCTCACATTTGAAACACAATGCAAAATTTCATTCCATTTTCACAATTTTCAGCAAAAATTTCTCCCTTGATGTTGCCGTCTTCAATATACAACACCCGGTCGCATTTGGCAGCGACCTTCATATCATGGGTAACTAACATCACTGTCGTACCCTCTGCATTGATACGGATCAGCTCCTTCATAACTTCTTTGGAATTTTGCTGATTTAATGCTCCGGTAGGCTCATCTGCAAATATCATTTTCGATGGACACAGACTAAATAAGGCTATGATTCCTTCTCCATTTGATGTATGAACGGCACTTAACGGAAGCAGAATCAAAAGTGTTCCGATTCAAAAGGTAAGTCCTAATACAATAAACCGCTTTGGGTTGCTTACAATATCATTACATGCCATGTAAAACCGGGGGCTCATTCTGCTTCTCTTCCAGAGCTTCACCGGATTTTTCGCACGATAGCGTTCGCCGTTTGCGCCGCTGCGGCAAGCACGAAATATTTTACCATATAAATCCCCCGGATGCCCCGATCCCGCAGTCCGATTGCTTTCATGATACCGATTTCCCGAAAATCTCCCTGCAGGGTAAATAAAATCGTAAACCGCTCAAAATCCTCCTGACAGATAAAATGACGTTTAAATCCCATCATGCCGCTGCCAAATATCACGTCAGAGAGAGATTGTCAAGTGTGTTTGTAAACTTTTTTGAAAATACATAATGTC
>CAYWXJ010000157.1:0-4819 GCA_964462405.1 uncultured Eubacterium sp. | reverse complement strand
AATGCCACTTCTCCACTAGCAGTTTTCAAAGTGGAAATAAACTTTTCACTTCAGCAATTTTTTTTTTTACTTCGCGATCTTCATTGTCTTTTTATATCCCGTCTTTCCGGCAAACAGCTTCTTATAAGCATTTACCTTTTTCGCCGGACAATGAATGACTGCATTCTTTTTAATATTTTTAACAGCATTCTTACCTACGGATGTAAGCTTCTTAGATTTAATGGTAAGGCTCTTTAAATTCTTACACCCGCTGAAGGCTTCTTTTCCGATACGCTCTACATTTGTTCCGATCACAGCTTTCTGCAGCTTTTTATTATTTTTGAATGCCTTTGCCTCAATGGAGGTTACTTTGTAGGTAATTCCTTCTACGGAAATGGATGCTGGAACTGTAATGCTCTTTACTTTGGTGTTCGTGCTCTTTACAAATCCCACCGTTCCGCCGCTTGTTCCCGGCTTTGTAACCTTATAAACCATGGTTCCGACGGTCAGAATCGTTCCCTTTTCCGGTGCCCCTTTTGCCGCTACAGCCACAGTCTTACGCGCTCCGCAGACTTCACAAATATAGGAAATCGTACCGCTTTCTGTAGCAGTTGCCTCTTTTACGACGCCTTCCGGTTTCCATGTATGTTCCGATGCCGCCATATTGCTTCCTGCAGCGAGCAATATACCGCAGTCTGTACAGTAAGTATCTCCTGTATATCCTCCTGCAGTACAAGACGTCCGTACTATATTTCTGATTTCCGTATGTATATGTCCGGTCGCCGCAACAGGTATCGTTGCAGTTTCCCCGCAGTAAATGCAGGTGCAGAATTTTTCACCTGTTTCTGTACAAGCAGGATTTTTTACAATAACTCCCGCATCCCATTCATGACGGATGCAGCTCACATTGACAGATACCGTTACTTCCAATGCTTCATACAGGGTGCTGTCCGGACAATAATATGCCCTATAAGATATTTGTCCACTTTCCGTCATTTTTATATCCGGCTCTGCCCAGGTATAATATACCGGAAGTCCCACAGATGAAAGTGTTTCTCCGGCGGTTCCGCTCAATACGGATAAGGCTTCCGGCTGCGCAGGAACCGCTTTTTGAACAACGGCTGTTTTCGCAGTCAGGCTGCCGATACAACCCTCCTGACTTACGGATACCATAAGCACCTTTCCAATATCCTCAGCCGTGATCTGATATGTATCGGATTCTGCCTCTGAAATCCGGATGCCGCCCCGGTACCACTGATATGTAAAGGCTTCGCTGTTTTCTGTTTCTAATGATACATTGGCTTTTAATATATTTCCGTATCTTGCTGTACCTTCAATATAAACACTTCCCGCAAGCTCCTCTCCCGGAACCGGCGTGGATTTTATATAGCTGCTCTGGGATTCCGACAAATCCGGCGTTTTCTGAATTGCATAATAGAGCATATCATCTGCAGTCTTTAACCCATAGATATTGTAGACAGCAGAGTCTGTGTCCGCCGGAAGTTCTGTTTCCGCAGGTATATATAATGAAGAAACCTCGTCCGTATTTAAATTCAGACTGTATATCTCCTTAGGTCCGTTAAAAATAATCGTATTATAATACTTCTGCGGATAGGAAAATACTCCTTTGTAATAGGTTCCCTGCGTATCTGCCCGCCATTTGCTGTTTCCCAGTTCATAGAGTACAGTTTCACTTCCGCTTAAAATGTTATCCGTTTTTACGAGATTTCCTGCAGACGCATTGATATAATACCAATTCCCATTATCATAAATAATACTGCCCCTTGCATTTTCCCACAATACGCCTTCAAAAGCAGTATCTAATGCCTGCACATACTCCTCCCAGCCTCTATGTCCTGTCGCTGTAATACCTGTATCACTCAGCAGGAAATTATCATGATATACTCTTCCGATGCAGTCCCATGCAGGGTCATCCCAGGTCACATCCACATGATAATAGCTGCCACCGATCTGAATCATATTCCATGCGTGGCTAATTGTTTCGCTGCTGACTACAATACAGGGAACTCCCAGCTTATTCTGCATAATATACTGATATGCCTTGGAATATCCGTCACAGACAGCAGTCTTGTTTACAAAAGCCCCATATGCCGTATGCGACTCTTTTAAAATGTCAGATGCAAGATAGCTTTCGTAATCATACTCACAATAGACTGCCAGCCAGTCATGAATGACCAATGCTTTTTCATAATCCTCCATCTCACTGGAAATCAGTTCCAAAGCTTCATCTGCCGCAGCATCTATCTGTTTCAGTGCCGCATCTGCTTCGCTGGCGCTCATAATATACTGGGGTTCAATGGCTGTTATATAACTCCCCGCACTCCACGCTGTAAAGGCAGAATCCACATAAAACAGCTCTGCATGATTGTACAGTACCCGGAAATAATATGTCTTCATTTCCTCACTGCTTAACCGATACTTAGAAACATCGATTTTTGACGTATGATTCAAAAGCATTTCTACAATCGTTTTTTCAAACGCACTGCTGTCAAATGTGCCTCCCGTCGCATCGATCGACTCAGACTCATCTAACGGCATATAATATTTTGATTCATATCTCTCCTCTTCTGTCAATTCGACCTGTTCCGCAGCGGTATCTGCCCTAAGGTCTATTGCCTCACCGCTGCTCAAAAAGAAAACGATTCCCAATCCGGCTAATATTCTGAAAATCTGTCTTTTCATAAAAATCCTCCTATACTTCTCCTTGTCTTTCTCTATATAGTCCTCATAAACCCTAGTTTATCTCATTTTTATTATAACACATTTTTTATCCTTCTGCATTAAAAACAAACAGACATATATATTTGATTTAACAAAAAGTTTATGCTATCATTTCATTATTATAGTACTTAAAAAATGAAAGGACTTTTCCTATGTGGTTAGCAGATAATTGGAAAGATTATGAAGTCATTGACTGCTCCGGCGGCGAAAAATTAGAACGCTGGGGCGATTATATACTGGTACGGCCGGACCCTCAGGTGATCTGGAATACTCCCCGCAGAGAAAAAGGCTGGAAACACAGAAGCGGTCACTACCACCGCAGTCAAAAAGGCGGCGGAGAATGGGAGTTTTTTGATTTACCAAAACAGTGGAGCATTCACTATAAAAACCTCACCTTCCAGTTAAAGCCTTTCAGCTTTAAGCATACCGGACTTTTTCCGGAACAGGCGGTAAACTGGGACTGGTGTGGCGGGAAAATCAAAAAAGCAGGCCGTCCGATTAAGGTGCTGAACCTCTTTGCCTATACCGGCGGTGCTACGCTTTCCGCCGCTGCTGCCGGAGCAAGCGTTACCCACGTAGACGCTTCTAAGGGCATGGTGACCTGGGCAAAGGAAAATGCCGTTTCTTCCGGTCTGAAGGATGCTCCAATCCGCTGGATCGTGGATGACTGCGTCAAATTTGCAGAGCGTGAGATTCGCCGGGGCAATCATTATGACGCTATCATTATGGACCCTCCTTCCTACGGCAGAGGACCGAAGGGTGAGATCTGGAAGATCGAGGAATCCATCCATCCCTTTATTAAGCTTTGCAGCCAGCTCCTTTCCGATGAGCCGCTCTTTTTCCTCATCAACTCCTATACCACCGGCTTACAGCCTGCGGTCATGGCATATATGTTAGGCACGGAATTAAAGAAATACAATGGATTGATCACTGCAGATGAGATCGGACTTCCGGTTTCTTCGAACGGTCTGGTGCTTCCCTGCGGTGCTTCCGGAAGGTTTGAATTAATTTAATCCCAAAATATAATTCTCCGCTTCCCTTGCTGTCTTTACCAGATACTTCATAGCCTCCGCCGGATATTTTCCTGTTGCCGTTTCTCCTGTCAGCATTACAGCGTCTGCGCCATCTAAAACAGCATGAAAAATGTCTGATACCTCCGCCCGGGTAGGCACCTTTGCCTGCTCCATGGAGGCTAACATCTGTGTCACCACCATAAATTTCCGCTGCTTTGCATTGCAGGTCTCTGCAATCCGCTTCTGGACAGCCGGAAGTTCCCAAAGAGACATGGCATTCCCTAAATCACCTCTCGCAATCACCACCATATTACAGCCGTCAATAATCTCATCTAACGCTTCAATTCCCGCCTGATTCTCAATCTTGGCATAAATTGCGATTTGTTCCTGCCCCATTTCCTTTAATACACGCCTGAGACAATCCAAATCCTTTTTTCCGCGTACAAAAGGAACCATCACCCCTGTCACTCCGTAAGTGCCGGCTTTTCTCAGATTCTCTCTGTCCGCATCCGTCAACACAGGGGTATCTATCGTCAATTGCGGCAGCGCAATACTCTTTCTGGACTGCAGCCTGCCGCCCCGCAGTACCTCGCATATCCAGTATGCGCCTTTCTGCTCCTTTGCCTTTAAAAGAATTTTTCCATCATCCAGCAAAATCTCCTGTTTTGATGCAAGCAAAGAAAATACTGCTTCCGGCACAGCAATGACTTCTTCCTCTTGTTTCATTCCCAAAAAGACCTGCTCTTTTTCCGATAAAATCCGGTTTTCCATTGCCTCTTCAAGCTTCCCGATTCGAAGCTCCGGTCCCTGTAAATCTATCAAAAGCTGCGGTACAACTCCTGCTGCCTTTGCTGCCTTATGTATATGCTCCACCCATTCTTTTGCTTCATCTAACGATGAATGGGAAGCATTTAGCCGGATACCTGTCATCCCTTCCCGAAACATCCTTGTGAGGATTTCCGTACTCTGGCAGGCCGGTCCTATTGTTCCATATATTTCCATATTCTCTCCTTTTTCTCATTGGCGTTTTTATTAGGCGTTTGCGAAACGCCAAAAGCCGCATAAATACGGCATATTTTTTGTTG
>CAYWXJ010000156.1:0-4824 GCA_964462405.1 uncultured Eubacterium sp. | reverse complement strand
GAAAAGCTGCCGGTGGCAGGTTTTCTCGTTCGCCATAGCGTACGGAAAAGCTGCCGGTGGCAGGTTTTCTCGTTCGCCATAGCGTACGGAAAAGCTGCCGGTGGCAGGTTTTCTCGTTATATATAGGAGAAAGAAGATGAAACGAAGACAGAAGGCTGGTTTCATAATACTTGTTTTTACGATATTTATATATGCACTTTCCTGGAAATTTCCAAAAGCTGTGGACTGGTATCGGTTATACCTGTTTCCCATCGGGACAAATACCTTGGCGAGAATCATGTCTGTTTTTCCGTTTTCTGTAGGAGAAATCCTGATCCTGGCAGGAATTGTCCTGTTGCCTGGAAGCATCCTTATAGCAATCCTGCGGCTGATTGCAAAAAAACGGTTTCAAAAACTCTTCCGCAGATATACAGAGCTGCTTTGCTGGATTCTTTTATGGGTAGCAGTGACAGAAACTTTTCATTGCTTTGTGCTGTATCACGCTGCCACAGTGGAAGAGACTTATTATAAAGATACAGAATTAGAAGACCATACGCTGACAGAGCTTTATGAAATGATAGTGGAGAATGCAAACCGCCTGTCTGAAGAAATGAAACGTGACGAAAACGGCGGGGTTATTTATGAGGGCGATTTATATCAGGAATGCAAAACGGCGATGCAGGCATTAGGAGAAGAATATCCCTATTTAGGCGGTTATTATCCCAATCCGAAGCCCATTGCAAACTCTGATTTCATGAGCCAGCAGTATTTGTCAGGAATTTATTTCCCATTTACATTAGAAGCAAATTACAACCAGACTATGTATGTCATGAATCGTCCGGCGGCTATCTGCCACGAGCTGAGCCATTTAAAAGGGGTGATTTTAGAAGATGAGGCAAATTACTTTGGGTTTTTAGCCTGCATTAGTTCAAAGGACCCCCATGTGGAATATAGTGGATATTTAAGCGTCCTTTCCTATGTAAGCAGAGAAATCAGAAAAAACATGCCAAAAGAGGTGCGGCAGAATTTAACACAGCCGAATGCATATGTACAGCAGGATGCGGTGTTTTTGACAGAAGAAGCATGGGAAAAAGTGGAAAAAAAGGCAGTTGTAAGCACAGAAACGGCAAACAAAGCAACAAATGCATTTTTGGAAAGTAATTTAAAGACCAATGGGGTAAAAGCGGGAATGGAAAGCTATCGTCAGGTCGTCCGTCTTTTACTCGCCTGGTATCAGGAAAACCAATAAACGTAGTTTTTAAAACCACATGGGTTGACAATCAATACTTTGAGTAGTAGAATGAAACAAAAGTTTGAAAATTGAACTATTCAAAGAGAGGATTGTCCGTATATGAAAGAATTGAGAATTGGAGATAAAACAGCGAGAATACCAGTTATCCAGGGCGGAATGGGAGTTGGCGTCAGCCGTTCTAAGCTGGCAGGAGCGGTAGCGGCAGCAGGCGGTATCGGAATTATTTCTACGGCGCAGATTGGATTTGATGAAGATATTTTTCAAAAAGACCAGAAAAAGGCAAATGTGTCAGCCATAGAAAAGCATATCAAGCTGGCAAAGGCACAGGCAGACGGCGGCTTAGTCGGCGTCAATATTATGGTGGCGTTGAAAGATTATGCGGAGCATGTAAAGGCTTCCGTAGCAGCGGGGGCGGATGTCATTATTTCCGGTGCGGGACTTCCGGTTACCTTACCGGGACTGGTGGAAGGCTCCGATACGAAGATTGCTCCGATTGTATCCACAGAGAAGGCTGCCCGCGTTATTTTAAAGATGTGGGATAGGAAATTTCATAGAACAGCAGATTTCCTTGTCATTGAAGGACCTAAGGCAGGCGGACATCTTGGATTTTCCAGAGAAGAATTATTAGAGGGGAATTTTACGGATTATGACCAGGAGATCCGCAGGATTATTGCTGTTGCAAAGGAATATGGAGATAAATACGAAATCCACATGCCGGTAATCGTGGCAGGCGGTATTTTTGATAAGTATGATGTGGAACATGCCTTAGAGCTTGGGGCGGATGGCATACAGGCAGCAAGCCGTTTTGTGGCAACCGAGGAATGTGATGCCGCCTTGTCTTATAAGCAGGCATATGTCAATGCGTCAAAGGACGATGTCGTCATTATCAAGAGTCCGGTCGGAATGCCGGGAAGAGCTGTGAAGAACGCCTTTTTGGAGGAAGTTGCAGCAGGAAAGCAGAAAATCGGCAAATGCTACGGCTGTCTGGCAAAGTGCAATCCGGCAGAGATTCCTTATTGTATCACAGATGCCCTGATTCGCGCCGTAGAGGGAGATGTAGAACACGGATTGATTTTCGCAGGCGAGAATGTCGGACGGATTGATAAAATCAGTACGGTGGCTGAGGTCATGGAAGATTTGCAGGAAGGCTTTGCAATGCATGAGAGGAAGTCTGATGCGGCGCAGATGCTGAATATTGCGTAAGCAGGATTTGATGAGATTTTATACTCAGAAAAAGCAAATGAATCTGTGAATAGTGCATGAAACCATAAAATAATACATGGTTGCATGAAGTAAAAAATGGTAAAATAGTAAAGGAGAATTGCGCTTATATAGTGCTAAGAAGGGAGATGGCGGGAAAAGTGAGCCGGGCAGAAGGCTTACGAAGAATGAAAGTTGAAATGTGCGGGGATTTTGGGACAGGGAGGAAAGACTGACATTTCAAAACAGGAGTAAAACAAATATGAAAAGGAGAACAGAAATGGGTAAAGGGAAAAGAATTTTAGCCTGGTTTTTGACCATGGCAATGGTTATTTCCGGAATCAATGTTGGAACATTGGCCAAAGTAAGTGCGGCAGCGATGGATTACAACGGGGAGTTTGTAGTTACAGGAACATTAGGTGGTTCGGGAACCCAGAGTGAGAGTGATGCAACAATAATTTCAGCAACTACTACAGAGGGAGTTGCAAATGGAAGTAGTGAAGCAGCCGCATATGTAGCATGGGTAACATGCAAAGGAACATTAACAGCTTCTACTGAAAATCGTTCGGGTTGTCTGCAGTTTGATATTCCGAAGGGGTTATTAAGCGGAGAAGTAAATAGTGCGACAGTTACATTGAATGTAAAATCTGCAACAGGAATAGAGAATACAAGCGAAAATGGTGCTTATATTAAATTAGCGCTTTACCAGACTGCAAATGCAGCAACAGTTGATCCGGCGGATGATACAACTTATTATGCATTAAATGATGATTATACACAAGGGGCAGCAGTATGGAGTGATAAGAAATTAATTGAAACATCAACAACGGATATTCCAAGTGATACAATCAAGTCGGGAGAGGTTACGTTCGATGTCACAGATGCGTTGAAAACAGCTTGTGATTCTGCTGCAGATAAAATGGTACTGAGAGTTATGGTGCCAAAGGCAGAAACCGCAGTTTATAATGAAAACTCAGAGAACGCACCTAAGCTGACGATTAGTGCAAATCCAAGTGTGACTGTAAAGTTTGTGGGGTCAGACGGTACTGAGTTAAAAGATGCGAAAATAGTATGTGAAAAAGCGTTAGGAGAGGAATATACATATACTGTGACAGAGGATGAAGCAGTTATTAATGTAAACGATAAATATTATGTACGTGATACTGATAAGGATACACTGACAGTTACTGTCTCAGCTACAAAAGCTGATAATGTAGTAACAGTTGCATATAAAGAAGCAAGCATAACAAGTGTTACAGGTCCGGCAGATACATACTATGTAATTGAAGGGAATAAACCTGTTCTTCCGACAAAATTAACCGCAGTAACAGATGCGGGGGGGGGTACGATTCCTGTAGACGTTACATGGGATACAACGAATCTTAGCGTTGGAAGTAATACCATAACCGGAACTGCAGCAGGATGCAGTGTTACTGCAGATGTTTTCGTATATGAGTGCGATCAGGACTTTGTAGAAGATGGAACAGATACTGTGTTTAAGGCAGCCAATTCCGATGCAGGAATTTTCACATTTGGTAAGAAATATAAAGGTAAGATTATAACGGAATTTGATTTGACTTCAAATGATCCGACTTTTACAGGAGACAGAGCCATTATATATTTAGATTCTGAGCAGACATTAGGAACTGCATGGAGCGCATCAACAGCAAGAATGTATGTGTCGAAGGAAGGCTATTTTGCTTCTACAAATGGAACAGACAGCAGCACAACCGGTGGAACAAATAATAACGTTGTATCTGATTTGAAATTCGATACGTCAAAGACATATCGTGTTCGTATGGAAATTGATTCCACACAAATTCCAAGTAATTTCCATATTTATGTAACAGATGAAGATGGAGTTGAAACAGAGATCACCGGTGCGGATGGTCATAAGTTCCGTTATTATAGCTCAGGTGAAATCCAGGGAATGTGTATTGCCCGCAGCGGAATTGAAATTACCAACCACAGAATCAGTTGGCAGAGCGGTTATGCGACCAAAGAAATCAAATATATTGTCAACGACAGTGAGACAGCAGATAAGACCGTAAGTTCAAAAGAATTAGCAGGTACTTATACATTTGAACCGGGAGCTGCCTATACGGCAGAAGATGGTGTTACCTACTATTTAGATGAAGCAAATTCAGGATGGGTGAACGGGGATGATACAGCAGAAGCAGGTGAAACCGTAACTTATAATGCAAAATATGTAACTGCAAGTATTACAGAACAGTCCGACACACTGCAGCTTGAAACGCGTGTTGGCGTTGCACCTTCATTACCGGAAAAGGTTAGCGCTAAATATTCTAATGGTTTAGTAGCTGACGAAACAGTAACATGGAACGAGGTAACTGCAGAAAGTTATGCATCTGCAGGAAGCTTTACAGTAACAG
>CAYWXJ010000155.1:0-4847 GCA_964462405.1 uncultured Eubacterium sp. | reverse complement strand
CCTGCCTGCAAAAAGCAATTAACAAAGGGCGTTTGTCCGAACAGACAATGCCTGTTTCCGACACCATGTAAGAATCTTGAAATTGACCATAAGGATTATTTATCCTTATTAAAGAAGCTTCGGGCACTTCCGAATGTGAAGAAGGTATTTATCCGTTCTGGCATTCGTTTTGATTATTTAATTGAGGATAAAGACCAGACCTTTTTACGTGAGCTTTGTGAGCACCATGTCAGCGGACAGCTCAAGGTAGCACCGGAGCATATCAGCAATGCTGTCCTTGAGAAAATGGGGAAGCCTTCGGTAGAGGTGTACAAGCGTTTTGTCGATGCCTATAAAAAGACTAACGAAAAACTGGGAAAAAAGCAGTATTTAGTTCCTTATCTGATGTCTTCCCATCCGGGTTCCACCCTAAAGGAAGCAGTTGAGTTAGCAGAATTTTTAAGAGATTTAGGATATATGCCGGAGCAGGTACAGGATTTTTATCCGACACCTTCTACGATTTCCACCTGTATGTACTATACCGGGTTAGACCCACGTACCATGCAGCCGGTCTATGTAGCGGTAAATCCCCATGAAAAAGCTATGCAGAGGGCGTTGATTCAGTACCGGAACCCGAAAAATTATGAATTGGTAAGAGAAGCTCTGCTCAAAGCCGGGAGAGAGGATTTGATCGGATTTGATAAAAAATGCCTGATTCGGCCGAGAAAGGGAGAATACGCACCGAAGCCGCAGAGTAAAAAGGAGATGACTATCAAGAAGCCTGTGAAGAAAAAGACCATCCGCAACGTTCATAAGAAAAAGAAATCAGGAAGGTAGACCGTCATGCGAGAATTTTGGATTCAGAAAAATGAAGCCGGACAGCGGTTTGATAAATACTTGAAAAAGCTTTTATGTCATGCGCCCGGCAGCTTTATCTATAAGATGCTTCGGAAAAAAAATATCGTATTAAATGATAAAAAAGCGGACGGTACGGAGAAGCTGCAGGTAAATGACAATGTAAAGCTGTATTTATCAGAAGAAACCTATCAGAAATTTGCTTTAGCACCAGAAAAAGCTGCAGTGGAAGAGAAACTGCCGAAGATTGATTTGACACACCTGCCCTTTCAGATTCTCTATGAGGACGAAGATGTTCTGATGATCAATAAGCCTTCCGGTATGCTTTCCCAGAAAGCGAAGGATAAGGATATTTCTGCGAATGAATATATTTTAGCGTATCTGTTGGCAGTAAAGGCAGTAAAAAAAGAAGACTTAAAGACCTTTCGCCCTTCCATATGCAACCGGCTTGACCGTAATACCTCCGGGATTTTAATTGCGGGAAAGACCTTAAACGGCTTGCAGGAAATGTCGGAAAAGTTAAGAACAAGGGAAATAAAAAAGTTTTACCGCTGTATTGTAGAGGGCGAACTCACTTCTTCAAAGCATATCAGAGGGTATCTGCGCAAGGATGAGGATAAAAATAAGGTATTTGTATCTAAGCAGCCTCAGACAAGTGAAGATAAAATGATTGAAACGGAATATTTCCCGGTGCAGGCTCTTAAGAACGCAACGTTATTAGAAGTACATCTGATTACGGGACGGACACATCAGATTCGTGCGCATTTGGCCTCCATCGGACATCCGGTGATCGGCGATTTAAAATATGGGGCAGCAAAGCAAAAAGGCGTCCATGCACAGCTTCTTCATTCGTATCGTCTGGAGCTTAAAAACGGAGAGGAGATCGTTGCGCCGCTTCCAAAGGAATTTAAGAGAATGATAAAGGAATTAGAAAAAAAGGAGTAAGCATATGGCTACCTGGAATTCCAGAGGGCTTCGCGGTTCGGCATTTGAAGAATATATCAACCGTACCAATGAGAAATATTCAGAGAACGGACTGGCATTGATTCAGAAGATACCGACCCCGATTACCCCCATTAATATTGACAAAGAGAGCAGACATATTACGCTGGCATATTTTGACCAGAAAAGTACCGTAGATTATATTGGTGCTGTGCAGGGAATCCCTGTCTGCTTTGATGCGAAGGAATGCAATACGGATACCTTTCCGCTTGCAAACATTCATGAGCATCAGTTGGTCTTTATGGAAAATTTTGAAAAGCAGGGCGGAATTGCGTTTATTCTGATTTCATTTACAAAGCGGGAGGAATTTTATTATCTGCAGTTTTCCCTGTTAAAGCAGTTCTGGCAGAGAAAAGAAGAAGGCGGAAGAAAAAGCTTTCGTTATGAAGAACTGAATCCCGCATTTTTTTTACATACAGCAGGGGGCGTTTTAGTGCCCTATTTAGACGGAATACAGAAGGATTTAGACTGCAGGGATTGACATTATATGGAATTTCACATATAATTAAGAAAATTTATCATATTAGCATGGTAGCACACTAAAGTGTTTCGAAAGAGATGGAGAGTCAGAGGATTATGAGAAGACAGTTATTTCATACACCGGAAGGCGTCCGGGATATTTACAATGAAGAGTGCGAGAAAAAGCAGATCTTACAGGAGAAGTTAGAAAAGGCAATGGAGCGTTATGGTTATCATATCATCCAGACACCGACCTTTGAATTTTTTGATATATTTGGAAAAGAAATCGGAACTACCCCGTCGAAGGATTTGTACAAGTTCTTTGACAGAGAGGGAAATACCTTAGTCTTAAGACCGGATATTACACCCTCGATCGCAAGAGCGGCAGCGAAATATTTCGGTGAGGAAGATATGCCGATCCGTCTTTATTATATGGGCAATACCTTTATCAACAATTCCAGCTATCAGGGAAGACTGAAGGAAACGACACAGCTTGGAGCAGAGTTTATCGGGGATAATTCGGTAGATGCGGATGCAGAGATCATTTCCATGGCAGTAGAATGTCTTTTGACGGCAGGATTAAAGGAATTTCAGCTCAGTGTAGGACATTCGGATTTCTTTTTGGGATTAATTGAAGCGGCAGGATTAGATGAGGATGCCATCGACGAGCTTCGGGAATTGATTGCTAATAAGAATTATTTCGGTGTAGAAGAGGTCGTTTCTAATTGGGAAATGGACGAGAACCTCCGGCTGCTGTTTCAGATGTTAGGCGGATATTATTTTTCCATTGATGAAATGGCAAAGGCGCGGGCACTTGCAGTAAATTATCCGAAGATTTTGTCGGCAATCGTCCGCTTAGAAGAACTTCATAAAGTACTTGAGGTCTATGGAATCGACAAATATGTTTCTTATGAGCTTGGAATGGTCAGCAATTACCAGTATTATACAGGAATTATTTTTGCAGGCTATACCTTCGGAAGCGGCGAACCAATCTTAAAGGGCGGACGGTACGATAAGCTGCTGAGCTATTTTGGAAAGAGTGCAGCGTCTATCGGTTTTGCCATCGTGGTGGATCAGCTTATGGCAGCATTGAGCAGACAGAAGATTCAAATTGACGTACCTTATCAGGGGGAATTGATTGTATATGTAAAGGAGCATTTGAAGGAAGCCGTAGCTTTAGCAAGAGAGCTTCGGAGTGACGGCTGTAATGTAGAACTTGTTGGGATGGATTCTTATCATACAAGAGACGATTATGAGACATATGCAAAACGGAACCGCCGCAAGAAGGTAACATTTTTGGATTAGGAAGAGGAAGGAAAAATGAGCGAAGACAGATATTTAACGTTTGCCCTTGGAAAAGGCAGGCTTGCAAAAAAGACATTGGAAACATTCGAAAAAATCGGAATTACCTGTGAAGAGATGAAGGACAAGGACACCAGAAAGCTGATTTTTGTCAACGAGGAATTGAAGTTGAAGTTTTTCCTTGCCAAAGGACCGGACGTACCTACTTATGTAGAGTATGGCGCGGCGGATATTGGGATTGTGGGTAAGGACACCATCTTAGAAGAAGGCAGAAATATTTATGAAGTTTTAGATTTAGACTTTGGAAAATGCAGAATGTGTGTCTGCGGACCGGAAAGTGCGAAGGACTTGCTGCAACACCATGAATTGATTCGTGTTGCTACGAAGTATCCCAGGATTGCGAAGGATTATTTCTACAATAAAAAACACCAGACAGTAGAAATTATCAAGCTAAACGGTTCTATCGAGTTAGCACCCATTGTAGGGCTTTCTGAAGTGATCGTAGATATTGTGGAAACAGGTTCTACCCTGCGTGAAAATGGATTAGGCGTATTAGAAGAAGTTTGTCCGTTGTCTGCACGTATGGTTGTCAACCAGGTAAGTATGAAGATGGAAAATGAACGGATTACGAAGCTGATTACCGATTTAAAATCTGTGATTGAACAGTAATGGAGGATACTATGAGAACATTAAAGTTAAGCAGTGAAACGAAGAAAAATATTTTAAATGATCTCTTAAAGAGAAGCCCTAATAACTATGGTGAATTTGAAAGCCGTGTCTCTGACATTATTGCGAATGTCAGAGAGAAGGGGGATGCGGCGGTCTTTGAATATACCAAAATGTTTGACAAGGCAGATATGAATGCTTCTAACGTGAAAGTAACGGATGAAGAGATTGCAGAAGCTTACACTAAGGTGGATGAGAAATTACTTGAAGTAATTCGGAAAGCGAAGGTAAATATCCGGGATTACCATGAAAAACAGAAGCAGTACAGTTGGTTTGACAGTCAGGAGAACGGTATTATCTTAGGTCAGAAGGTAACACCGCTTAGACTTGCCGGTGTTTATGTCCCGGGCGGGAAAGCTGTCTATCCGTCTTCCGTATTGATGAATGTTCTGCCTGCAAAAGCAGCCGGTGTGGATCGTATTATTATGACAACACCCTGCGGAGCAGACGGGAAGGTATATGCGTCTACATTAGTAGCTGCAAAAGAGGCCGGTGTGGATGAGATTTATAAGGTTGGCGGCGCA
>CAYWXJ010000154.1:0-4892 GCA_964462405.1 uncultured Eubacterium sp. | reverse complement strand
TTTTTTTCTCTTATATACTCATTTTTTCTTACTTTTTCACATTTTCACCGTTTTTTGGCTATTTTATACTTTTTTTAGAAATGGTTTATGTTCTTTTTTTAATGACTGCACTTTTTATGGTCTGATTGCTCTCTTTCCACAGAAGTTTCAAGGTTTTCTTTAAAATTTCCTGATTCTTATGTCCTAAAGTATTCCTGATTTTTAAAAGCTCAAGGAATTGCTTCCACTTCATATTCGCAAGGTCGTCTATGGTTCTGATTTCCCCATCTTCGAGAATGCCGAATAATGTATCTACAAATTTCTCCCGTTCTTTCCCGTCCATTTGACGGATCCATGCTTTCAGGGTCTTATCTAAAAGAACGCTCTGCTCAGTTACGGACTTTACATGGACAAACGAAGTGCCAAGTACCTCCCAGCTCATTGCATCATGCTGCATTGGCCCGGTCTGGGAGCTTTCTACCACCTTATA
The DNA here is from genome assembly GCA_964462405.1 of uncultured Eubacterium sp. GTDB lineage: Bacteria > Bacillota > Clostridia > Lachnospirales > Lachnospiraceae > Roseburia_B. Next base: position 4,423 of record CAYWXJ010000154.1, on the reverse strand, counting down.
CTCTTCTTCATGCTCTAAGAGCATTCCTACAATAGAAGACTCTGGTATAATGGTATGTATCTTAGGCAGCATTTTATGATAGGCTTCCGAACGAATCATACCTTCCGCAAAACCGGGTCCGTCATTGCTGTAAATGGCGAGAATTCTTTTCTGAATGGATTCTCTGCAGTACACCGACGCATAAACAGCCAGATTGCCGCCTTTGGAATGTCCGCCGATGCGGATTTTCTTCTGACGGGAAGGTACGACTTCATTGAGATACTCTACTGCCTTTATCTGTCCCGGCGTCTGTTCTAAAAAACTCATATTAAAATTCTCTTTCCAGCCAACAATGGTATTGTCGGTTCCGCTGTAGGATACAAAAAGGCTGCCGTCATCTAATTTTATGGTCATGGCACAGAACTGGGATTGTTCTTTCAGATCAATATCATCAATATAATTGGAAAGTTTTATATCTTTAAAACGGGTTGTCTTCGCCATTTCCCGCATTAAAAAGGCTGCCATTTTCGTACTGGATACTTTTGCTTCGATTTCTTCATCTGTGTGATGTTCAAAAAAAATGTCAGATGCTTCTTTTAATGAAATTGTTTCATTTGCTCCAACAACAGGTACAATATCACGGAAATCCACATATACCAATTCGGAAAAAATCAAATTATCTACTTCATTAAATTCTGCCTGTTCAAAGGTCAAATCTCCCCGCCAGAGAAGATAATCCATCATATTAGCCAAGCTTTACACCTCCGTCCTAGATTAAGGAAAAATGCCTTAATCCTGCCATAATTCCATCCTCACGCAGCGGAGCCGTTACATAATCCGCTGCTTCTTTTGCATCTTCTGTGGCATTGCCCATGGCAATTCCATGTTCTACAAATTTTAACATCTCCACATCATTTGCACTATCTCCAAAGGCGTATGTATCTTCATGGGCAACATTTAGGTACTCACACACCTTTTGAATACCGCTTGCTTTCGAAAATCCCCTTGGAAGAATCTCTACCACTTTCATCTCATGGAAAATCAGGTCATAGCATTCCGACAATTCACGCCTGATGCCTTCTATATCTCCTTTTGTAAAGTCTGCGCTGAGCTTATTCGCTTCATATCTGCCCACATAGTCGCTTAACGGTAAAAAATCCTTTCCTAAAATTCTCTTTAAATAAGAAATATAAGGGTCATCCCCAAAGCTCTTATCGTCTGCATACAGATAATGCTTTCCTTCTAATATCGCAGGTATACTGCATTTTTCCAGACTGCAAAGCAAGCCTTCTATTTCTTCCTGGGAAAGGCTTCTTTCAAAAATCGTTTCTCCTGAATATTCTATGTATGTACCGCAGCCTGCCACTATCCCATCAAAACCAATATCTTCTAACAATTCCTTTGCCCGTATAGTGGCACGGCTTCTCCCGCTGCATATAAATGCGTAGTTTCCATTTTCTCTCAGCTTCTGTATTCCTGCTATCGTACTTTCCGGCACCTGCATGGTTCTATCCCATAAGGTACCGTCAATATCGAAAAATACTGCTTTTTTCATTGATAAATCCCTCTTGTCTTTCTGATATATTTAAAATGACGCGAATCTGAACGATTTCAAATCCGCGCCTTCATAAGCTACTCATCACGACTGTCATATACGTGATTGCTTGCAATATATCCGATACACCAGATCAAACCAGCTACCGTAAGTGAACAAATACACTTAATTACTGTTATAAAAAGCTGCGGTATCGTCAGCGTTCCAAGGGTATAGGCTGTTATGGTTCCCTTTATTGGTTTGATAATCATGATCCAGCCGCCCACATAAATGGCTGCTGCCAGACCGATAAAATATACGGCTGCTGCCAGAAAAATTTTGATATTCCGACTCATAATCCAATACTTCCTTTTCTGCTCCTTTAATTGATCATTGCACTGTGTAAAACTGCTGTGTGTTATGTATGATACGAGTAACAATGCCGCCATCAGGCAGCTTCTGACTTACTATAAAACACAAAAGACAAAAGGACATTCCAAAATGCAATGGTATGTCCCTTTGCCCAACAATCAAAAATTCAAACCAGATCACATTTTTTTAATCATATAATACCATTTCAAAAATGTCAATCCATAATCATGCCTGATCACTTTATTGGTAACAGTTCAGCCTTTCGGCTTCACTGTTACTGAATCCGTCCATTTAAAGTTGCCTACGGCAAGGGGCGGATTCACGCTCGGAAAAATCTACATATTCTTACGGGCTTTGCAGCAAGTGCAAAGTCCTACGCTGAACTGTTACCTTTATTGTACCGACAGTCCGGAATATCCCAGCAGACTTTCATCTACCTCTCTCGCTGCCTCTCTGCCCTCACGAATCGCCCAGACAACTAAAGACTGTCCCCTGTGCATATCTCCTGCGGTAAATACTTTTTTCACATTCGTGGCGTATTTTCCTGCTTCGGTAGATACATTGGTTCTCTCGTTTAAATGTACGCCAAATGCATCTGCCACATACTTCTGTGTTCCTAAGAAACCGGCTGCAATCAGCACCAGATCCGCATCTAATTTGCTCTCAGAGCCGGGAACCTCCGCCATTATCATTCGTCCGGTCTTTTCGTCCTTCCGGCTCTCTAATTTTACTGTCTTAACAGCAGTTACATTGCCGTTTTTATCCTTTAAAAATTCTTTGACCGTGGTCTGATAAATTCTCGGATCGCTGCCGAACATGGCAATCGCCTCCTCCTGACCGTAATCGGTCTTGCAGACCTTCGGCCATTCGGGCCATGGGTTATTCTCAGCTCTCGTATCCGGAGCCTTTGGCATCATTTCAAGCTGTGTGACGCTGATGGCTCCGTGGCGGATGGAAGTACCGACACAGTCGTTTCCGGTGTCACCGCCGCCGATAATGACTACTTTCTTACCTTTCGCAGAAATATATTTGTTATCCTTTAATTCAGAATCTAAAAGGCTCTTTGTGGTTGCTGCAAGAAAATCTACCGCAAAATAGATTCCTTTGGCATCTCTGCCCGGTGCATTAATATCCCTTGGATTTTTTGCACCGCAGGCTAAAATGACCGCATCGTAATCTTTGACGATTTTGGAAGCCTTTACATCCTTTCCCACATTGGCACCGGTTACAAATTCCACGCCTTCTTCTTTCATTACATTAATTTTCCGGTCAATGATATGTTTTTCTAATTTCATATTCGGAATACCATACATCAAAAGTCCGCCGACTCTGTCGTCCCTCTCATATACGGTAACTTTATGACCACGTTTGTTTAACTGGTCTGCGGCTGCAAGTCCTGCAGGACCGCTTCCGATGACTGCTATTGTCTTACCGGTGCGTACTTTTGGCGGTTTTGCATCCGCATAACCCTGCTCGTATGCATTTTCGATGATGCCGTACTCGTTTTCTTTTACGGATACCGCATCTCCATAATTTCCGCAGGTGCAGGCTGCCTCACATAGTGCCGGGCAGACCCTGGAAGTAAATTCCGGGAAGTTATTGGTCTTTTTCAGACGGTTATACGCCTCTTCTAAATTTCCCGTATAGACTAAGTCATTCCACTCCGGTACTAAATTGTGCAGCGGACAGCCGCTGGTCATGCCCATGATATTCATACCCGCCTGGCAGAACGGCACGCCGCAGTTCATACATCTCGCGCCCTGCTCTCTTTGCTTTTCTTTGGAAAGAGGGGTATGGAACTCGTTAAAGTTCTTAACACGCTCCTTTGGTGCAACCGCTGCTGCTGTTTCTCTGTTATACTCCATAAATCCTGTTGGCTTTCCCATTGTGCGTCCCCTCCTTAATTCCTTGTATTCGCATAAAATGCTTCAATCTGTGCCTGTTCGGATGAAAGACCTTTTTCTTCCATCTGGACGATTGCCATCATCATGCGGTTGTAATCGTATGGAATGATTTTCTTAAATTTCGGCAAATATTCACTGAAGTTGTCTAACACTTCTTTTCCTTTTTCGGAATTAGTGAACGCAACATGCTCTTTAATCATTTCTTTTAATTCCATAACGTCGTATTTATTGGTTACTTCTTCGGAAAATACCATTTCCTTATTCATCTTTGTATATAAATCGTTATCTTCATCTAAAACATAAGCGATACCGCCGCTCATACCGGCTGCAAAATTCTTCCCGGTCTTGCCTAAGACTACGACACGTCCGCCGGTCATGTATTCACAGCCGTGGTCGCCGACACCTTCTACAACGGCTGTTACACCGGAGTTCCGGACACAGAAACGCTCGCCTGCCACACCGTTTATAAAGGCTTTGCCGCTGGTCGCACCATAGAGTGCCACGTTGCCGATGATAATATTTTCATCTTTTTTGAACGTTACTCCTGCCGGAGCGTAAACTACAAGCTTACCGCCGGAAAGTCCCTTTCCGAAATAATCGTTAGAATCTCCTACCAGCTCTAAGGTAAGTCCCT
>CAYWXJ010000153.1:0-4944 GCA_964462405.1 uncultured Eubacterium sp. | reverse complement strand
ATATTGGCAAGAAGAGTCTTGCAGAAATTGCTATGAGTTATGGCTATGTATATGTTGCACAGATCGCTCTTGGCGCTAACATGGCACAGGCTGTTAAGGTTATCGCTGAAGCGGAAGCTTACAACGGACCTTCCTTAATCATCGGATATGCTCCATGTGAGTTACACGGTGTGAAGGGCGGAATGAACCACTGCCAGGATGAAATGAAGAAAGCTGTTGCAGCAGGATACTGGAACCTCTTCTCCTTCAACCCGGCATTAAAAGCAGAAGGAAAGAATCCGTTCACATTGACATCCAAACCTGGTGACGGAACCTATCAGGAATTCTTAAATAACGAGACACGTTACAGCCGTCTGACAAGATCCTTCCCGGATCGTGCTAAGAAGTTATTCGAAGCATCTGAGCAGGCTGCAAAAGATCGTTATGAGCATCTGTTAAGATTAGTTGAGCTTTACAAATAATCTTGTATGACAGATTAAGTAAAGAGTAGAAAGGACGTAGTTCATGCTTGCATGAAACTACGTCCTTTTTTGAGCGAATAATTGTTTTTAAATATACCCATTTTCGATAAAGTGAAGTTTTCCATAAGAAAGGATTCAAAAAAATTTTAATTTTGGGGAACCTTTTGTATTTTTGATTTATCGTATATAATAAAGGGGTATAAGAGTATTCGATTGAGATATGGTCATTTTGCCTCGTGAACTAATTATATGATGTGGGAAAGAGAAGAAACTTATGAGAAAAGTAGATTTTTGTGAACAAGTCAAAACGTACCAGTATCAGCTTTATGTTATTGCATATACCATTCTGAAAAATGAGGAAGATGCGCAGGATGCCGTGTGCAGTGCAATTTTAAAGGGGTATGAGCATTTAGACCAATTAAAGAATCCACGTAAATTTAAATCATGGATGATTGCGATAACAAAAAATGAAGCACTGCAGATCAAACGAAAAAGAGTAGAGCTGCCGGGAAATGAAATGGTAGAGGAATTGATAGGCGGTATAAACGACAAATATGATGATAATGAGCTTTGGGATATTGTACAAACACTAAAAGAGGAATTCCGGCTTGTTATTGTGTTATTTTATTACAATGATTTATCCATGTGGGAAATTGCGGAGGTTTTGGATATTCCACTTGGAACGGTAAAATCACGTTTGAATCGGGGGAGAAAGATTTTAAAAATGGCATTGGAAGAAAGGAGGAAAGATCATGACGGAATTTGATAAGAAAATAAAAGAACTTTCCAGGAATATGAAAATTCCGGAAGGATATAGCCGGAAAGTAGACGATGTTCTTCGTTCCTTACCGGAAAGAGAAGAAGTCAAATACAAAAAAAAACGCTGGCTGAATAAAAAAAAGCTTGGTTTTGCTTTCTGTCTGATTTGTTTCGTCCTTTTGCTGAAAATCAATAGCATTGAAGCGAATGCGAATATCTTTGAAAATTTTAGACTTACGATTATGGACATCTTAAATATCGGAGGAGAAGACAGCAGCGTAAAGAGCAATAAGACACAGATTGAAAGCAAACCGGATTTACTGATGGAACTGCAGGAAACTGTTATTGACAGCCATAATATTTATCTGCTGGTGAAAATAACAGCTCCTGCAAATATTAAATTCAGCAAGAATATTGCCTTTGATTATTTTGCTTTTTGCAGCGGCGAAAATTATAATGCCGACGATCTGATCGGAGGCGCAAAAGATTGCTATTTATTGGAAACCATGGAGGAGAAGCCGAATGTAGCGACTTATGTGGTAACGCTGTCCTCAAATACGGATTTACAGGAAGGCAGCTATGCGACCGTTTGTTTTAAGGATTTGAAGGTGAATCCTTTCTCAGATGATTCGGAAATGTTAGTGGAAGGCATGTGGAGTATCAACTTTCCTTTGGAAATGACGGTCAGGGACAATATCGTCATTGAGGGAAGCGCAGACATGATGTATCCGTTTGTCAATACCACTGCTGTATTAGAGCGTGTGGAACTGACACCCCTTGGAATTGCGATCTGTTCGGATGTTTCCCGTTTTCCTTATGAGAAGTTAGGATTATCGGATACTACCATTGCTGTTAAATTAAGAATGCTCGACGGCAGTGAACAAATGATAATGACCCATGATCCGGAGGATGATCTTATCATCGACAGCGGCAGTAAAGAATACTGCGAAGAAGACGGAAAGTCATATCAAAAAGATACGTATTCTTTTCGGGAGGCGCTTGATATAAACAAGGTTGTTGGAATTTATATAGAAGATTTATTTATTCCTGTTAATTAGCTGTTTCAAGCAGCTCAGGGAGAAACAAACACTTTTTTAAGGAGGAAAAGATATGCAAAACAAAGTAAAAAGAAGCAAAGTGAGAAAAGCAGCTGTGAAGCATCGGGGCAAAATGTCAGGCAGACTGCTTGCTGCCATCCTGATGGTATGTCTGGGAATCACTGCTGTTCCGGTGTCGGTTCATGCAGAGAGACCGGATTTAAGCACCTTTTTCATGTCAGGTGACTGGGCATATGGTACGTGTGGGTCCAATGAGGTGTATATAGGAGGCTATGCCGGCACGGATACGGCGCTTGTAATACCGGATGAGATCGAAGGAAAGGTTGTAACGGAGATTTTTCAGAGTGCGTTCGAGGGTGATACAGACTTAGAAAGTATTTCGATACCTGCCACGGTGGAGAACATTGATGAACTGGCATTCAGCGGATGTTCTAATTTAAAAACGGTAATTATCAGGGAAGATGCTGAAAATGAGCATGATACGTTTCAAATACAGGCAGAGGCTTTTATGGATTGTACCAGTTTAGAGACGTTTGCGTTTCCTGCATCAACCAGCAAAATCGGTGAGAGGGCCTTTTCGGGCTGCATCGGACTAACAGAGCTTTATCTGCCGGATTCGGGTACGAGGATTAAGCTTGGGGATTATGCATTTTTTGGATGTGAAGGACTAACAGAGATTGTAATTCCGAAAAGTATAGATTTTGAATTGGAGTCTCTGTACGGAAATTATGCATTTGCACAGTGTGTGAATGTGACAACGGTTACACTGGAGGACGGGGTAAAAAATATCAGCGAAGGAATGTTTTCCGGCTGTGAGAAACTTGAAAGCATTACCATTCCGGACAGTGTGGCAGGAATCGGTGCGAATGCATTTATAAATTGCAGCGGTCTTTCGGAAATTGAACTGCCAAACAGTATAATTTATATTAATGATGGAGCATTTCAGAATTGCTGGGGGTTAGAAGCGGTTACCGTGCCGGACAGCGTAACGGTTATAGGGGATGCTGCCTTTGCAGAATGCAGCGGTCTGCAGAGCGTCACATTGTCTGCGAATCTGCAGTACATTTGGGAGGAAGCTTTTTTAAACTGTACTGCTTTGGACAATGTTACGATACCAAATGGTACAATAGCTATTGGATCAAGAGCCTTTTCGGGCTGCAGCAGTCTGAAAAGAATCAGTATACCGGCTTCCGTGAAAGATTTATATGAGGACGTGCTGGCGGATTGCAATGCGGATCTTACCATATATACTACGCAGGATGCCCAGACAGTAATATTATACGCAGAAAATGGACAGGAGAGTCCGATTTCTCTTGGGTATGAAGAAAAGCAGGAAGAGGATTATATTACAGACGGAAACTGGAAATATCAGATTAAGGATGACGATACGGCGGTTATTATAAAATATACCGGAGAGGAAGAAGATATTGAAATTCCGGATACGTTTGACGGTCACAGCGTGAGCGAAATCGGTGATTATGCATTTCTTCGCAATGATGATATACGTAAGATTACGGTACCATATGGTGTGACAAGGATCGGAGACAGTGCATTTAACAGCTGTGTTTCATTTATGATTCGGATACCTGAAACTGTAACGGAGATCAGCAGTTCAGCATTTACGGGATGTTTATCATTTACAATTTACACAGTTGCGGGTGCGGATGAAGTCATCAGTTATGCTATTGAGAAAAATATAGAGTATGTAATTCCGGTTACGGATATTAAATTCAGTATTGAGGCTCTTACCCTTCCGGAAGGAGAAGATACTACGTTCGGTGTTACCATAACACCTGATATTACGACAAACAGAATCTTAGAATGGAGTTCTTCCGACCCGGATGTTGCGGATGTTGACAGCGAAGGAATGATTACAGCTATAAAAAAGGGAACTGCCACAATTACAGCATCCAGTAAGGATACAATGGCAGGGACAACGGTTACAGCATCCTGTGTGGTGACGGTTACAGAAGCTGTAACAGATGAAAAGGATCAGGAAGACGATGAGCCTGGCGGAGGCAATCCAATACAATCGGATTCAGGACAGCAGGATCCAGAACAATCGGATTCAGGACAATTGGATCCAATACAGCAGCAGCAAACACAGCAGCAGTCAGCACAGGAATCAGGAAGCTCCGATATTACTGTTCCGACAGTAGCTAAGATTAAGAATTTGAAAGTAACGGCTAAGAAAAAGCAGCTTGTTATCAGTTGGAAGAAGGCAGCAGGTGTTAGCGGCTACCAGATTCAGGTGAGCACGAAGAGCAGTTTTAAGGGTGCAAAGACAATCGGTATAAAGAGTTCAAAAACCAAATATACAGCTTCTAAATTAAAGGCAAAGAAGAAATATTATGTTCGGATTCGTGCTTATAAGACATATAAGGATGCTAAAGGAAAAAGCCAAAAAGCTTATGGCAAGTGGGTTGTAAAGAACAAGAAGACAAAGTGACGGAAGTAATCGTAACAGTTCAGCGTAGGACGACTTTGCACTTGCTGCAAAGCCCGTAAGAATATGTAGATTTTGCCGAGCGTGAATCCGAAAGGCTGAACTGTTACCGATTTCCGTGCCGAATTGATCTGCCGCATTGACAAATCTGCCAAGTTCTGTTAAAATCCTGTCTTTGACAGTTTGCAGAAAAGAAAATCGCTGTAACCTCAATAAATAT
>CAYWXJ010000152.1:0-5037 GCA_964462405.1 uncultured Eubacterium sp. | reverse complement strand
GAAATATTCGAAAGCCCGCAGATAGTCGCAAGCTGATGTTCCTTGCAGTAGGCAATGGTTTCTAAGCACTCAACGGCTGCGTCCGGATTTGCGCCGACGGTTGCTACCAGACCGTCTACGATAATATCTTCTTTCACCATTCCGACATCCTTTGCCGCTTTTACAATGGTTTCTATAATCTGATGCTTTTCCTCCTTATTCTCCGGAAGTCCGGCATCGGACAAAGGCAGCAAAATAAACATAGCTCCGTATTTTTTTGCAATCGGAATCAGCTTATTTAATTTTTCTTTTTCTAAAGAAATGGAATTAATCAACGCCCGTCCCGGATAGATGCGGAGTGCCGCTTCGATGATGTCTACATGGCTGGAATCAATACAAAGAGGCAAATCTACCGTCGAGGTTACCTCATAGATGGCATCTAACATCATTGCTTTTTCGTCAATTCCGTTCATTCCCATATTGATGTCTAAGATTGCCGCGTCGTTTTCTTCCTGCTGCACTGCCATTTCACAGACCATGGAAAGGCTTCCCTCCCGAAGCTCCGCCTGAAGCTTTTTCTTTCCGGTAGGATTGATGCGCTCTCCTACAATGGTAAAAGGACCGTCTAAGGTAATCTCTGTCGCTTTGCGCTCAGAAGTTAAAAATCTTCGGTGTGCGGTCCTGACCGGAAGCAGCTCAACCTCCTGTAAGGCTTCTGTCATGGCTTTAATATGTGCCGGCGTCGTTCCGCAGCAGCCGCCGAATACCCGTGCACCGCAGGCTGCCAGTACTGCTACCGCCTCTGCAAATTCCTGCGGCTCCATATCATACACGGTCTTACCGTCTATAAGCTTCGGAAGTCCGGCATTGGGTTTTACCAGAATCGGCACATGGGCAACCTCATACATTGCCTTTACCTGCTCTGTCATCTTATCCGGCCCGGTAGAACAGTTGATTCCGACCACATCCGCCCCCAGGCTCTGCAATACGATAACGGCTGTCGCGGGATCGGTTCCAAAGAGGGTTCTGCCCGTTTCTTCATAAGTAAGGCTTACCATAATCGGGCGGTCGCTGCACTCCTTGATGGCAAGGACTGCAGCACGGCATTCCTGTAAGCTCATCATGGTTTCTACCACATACAGATCTACCCCTGCGTCTTCTAATGCCATTACCTGTTCCTTGTAGATGTCTGTCAGTTCTTCAAACTGCATATCTCCAATAGGATATAACTGCTGTCCCGTCATGGAAATATCTGCTGCGACATAGGCTCTCCCGCCTGCCGCTTCCTTTGAAAGAGCCACCAGCTTATGATTCATCTCTGCTAAGTTATCTTCTAAACCGTATTCCGCCAGCTTGATACGATTTCCGGTAAAGGTAGGCGCGTAAAGGATATTTGTTCCTGCCTCTACATACTCTCTCTGCAGCTTAAGAATCGCCTCCGGATTTTCTAAAATCCACTGCTCCGGGCAGACTCCCATTTTCATGCCTGCTTCCTGCAGGTTGCTGCCTGTTGCTCCGTCTAAAATAATGGCTTTCCTCTCTATCAGCTCTCTCAATTCCTCTTTCTTCATAATGATAGTTCCTCCATACCACGGTTTCTGCTTTTGCTCTCATGCCGCAAATTATAAATCAGCGGATAACCCTTTCACCTTCTGTATGATTTTTGCAATCATACCGGCTCTGTTAAAAGGCGTCATAAAATAGTAGCCGTCTGCAATGTCCTTCATGGCTTCTGCGATTTCCACCGCTAATGCAATTCCGACCTCTTCTGCTTCTTCTCTTGTCATTTCCGGCTGATACCGTTCTACGATTTCCTGCGGGATTTTAATGCCTGGCATCTCATTTGCCATAAACATGGCATTTTTATAGCTGACAAGGGGCATGATTCCGCACATGATCTTTGCATTTGTCTTTTCCTTAATGTAAGCAATCCGCTCCATATCCTCTTTCGAATATATGGGCTGTGTCAAAAACAAACTGCATCCTTTTTCCATTTTCTGCCGCACCCGGTTACAAATCGCATCCGGATTGGCTCCGTGGTAGTTCAAGGCTCCGCCATAGTAAACCGGTTCTTCGGAAAAAACATCCCCATTCATTTCCGATAAATACTCCATGAACCGGATGGAATTAAAGTCAAATACCGGCGTAATCGCACCTTTATCCGCCCGTCCCACCGGATCTCCCGTTACCACCAGAAAATACCGCAGGTCATTGATATAATCCCCTAATATTCCGGAACGCATGGCAATGACATTTTTATCTCTGCAGCAAATATGGGGCATCACAGGAATCCCTGCTTCCCGCTGTACCTTTGCGGCTAATTTCCCCGCATCCATACGGGTTCTTGCCATAGGAGAATCCGCTAAGGTCATAAGGTGCACTCCGGCTTCTTTGATCTGTTTCGCGCCCTGCATAACCTTTGTAATATCCGTATCAAAGGGAGGGTCTAACTCCACAATATAGACTTTTTCTCCCTGTTTGAGCATTTCCTCTACAGGAAGTATCTTACGTTCTTTTGCCTTCGGGCTTCTGATGCCGATTTTCTTATTGACCAATGGCTTGTCCGACAAGGTTTTCCACACATCTTTGATATACTCCGGCGTAGTTCCGCAGCAGCCGCCTAAGATTTCCACCCCAAGCCCCGCAATAGATTCCATCATTTCTACATAGTATTTCCGGCTGTCGCCATAAATAGTCTTTCCCCGAAGCTCGATCGGATAACCGGCATTCGGCAGTGCCGTGATATATTTATCATTCGGGAACGTAACCTTGCTAAGCAGTCTGCTTAAATGCGCCGCTCCCACTCCGCAGTTAAATCCATAGGCATCTATATTCTCTGAAGCTGCCGCCTTACCGATAATACGCTCCATACTAAGACCGGTTCTGGTATAACCGTTCTTATCAACGGAAAACTGAACGATTACAAATACGTCCTCTTTCTTTTTTAAATATTCGGCAACCGCATCAATATAGATAAATTCTGACTGGGTTTCCAATACAAATATCTGTGCCCCGCAGTCTAAAAAGGTATCGCAGATTGCATAATATTCCTCTAATACCTGTTCCCTGCCAAGAAACTGCGGATCATAAATGGGTCCAATATCCGCAGCAATAAAAACGGCGTCATCTGATTCTGCTGCCGCCTCTTCTGCGATCTGAAAACCTGCTTTTATAAGCTGTTTTACCTCTTCCATATCTTCAAAAAACATGGTATTCGCTGCAAAAGTGTTGGTACGAATCAGCTTCGCGCCGCTTTTTATATACTCTGAATGGATTTCTTTTATTTTATCCGGGTCGCTTAGATTACAGGCTTCCGCCATTTTATTTTCATTGGGATATTTTGCTTCAAAATAAGTTCCCATGGCTCCGTCTGTAATCAAACGCCCATGCTCTAAATATTCTCTTATCTGCATTTCTGTTTCTCTCCTCTGCTTTTTGCAGTACTGTTTTGAAATAGTTTAACACAGTAACGGGAAAATGCAAAGAAGTTTCCATATTCTATTGCCAAAATGTAACAGTTCAGCCCGCGCCATTCGCAAAATCGGTCCTGTGGAACGGACGTTATTCCCTATGCTTTAAAATCTCTGATTACTTTTAGTGCAGGCAATGCATTTCCTTCATAATCAAATAATGCCTGATTCGCCCACTCATTGCCGCATGGTCCCGGGTCCCTGATGTATTGAAGCGAGGCGGGCGTCGCCCAGCCTGAGCCAGGTACGGGAATCCATGCAGGCTCCCAGTAATAGAAGCCTTTTCCATGACCGTCCGCAACGTTTGCCACTCTTGTCATGAAGTCCTTCATGAAATCCGCCTGTCCCCGGGGAGTCATGGGATATTCAATCTTTGCGACCAGCTCCGGCTTTGTGGCATAGCCTTTTCTCTCTTTTGGCGCAAGCTTCTCATAAGCTGCATAATCCTCCATGGTAAATCCCATGGAAACCTCTGCGACGACTATATCCTTGTTGTAGCGGACTGCAATATCATTCATATTATCCTCAAGGCTTTTAAGGCTGCCATGCCAGAACGGATAATAGGAAAGACCGATAATCTGGAAGTCCCCGCCGTGCTCCATGAAATGATCAAACCATTCTCTGTAAAGTGCATTATTCCCACCATTATCCAGATGTATCATAATCGGCACATCCTTATCCACGCAACGGACACCGCGGATTCCTGCATTTACGAATCTGGCAATATTGCCATAATTCGGTGTCTTCCCTTCCGGCCAGAGCAAACCATTGGACAACTCGTTGCCTACCTGTACCATGTCCGGTCTTACTCCTGCTTTTGCCAACTGCTTCATCGAGCTTCTGGTAAATTCAAATACAGCCGTTTCCAATTCTTCCACAGACATGCCTTCCCATGCCTTGGGTTTAAACTGCTTGCCCGGGTCTGCCCAGAAGTCGCTGTAATGGAGATTAAACAAAAATGTATACCCGGCTTCTTTTATCCGTTTTGCAGTCTTAATGGTGGTTTCTAAGTCATTCGTTCCTGCTCCGTAGGGCTTTCTGTCTTTCGAATAAGGATCATTCCAAAGACGAAGCCGTACAGAATTTGCACCATAACGCTTCAATATTTCCAATACATCTGCCTTTTCTCCGTGATCATAATACTCAGCTTTGCATTTTTCAAGTTCTAACAAGGTAGACAAATCCATACCCTTAATAAATTGTTCCATCTCGTTTCCTCCACTGCATATTTCACAAAAGGCTCTGCCAAAACTGGAAGAGCCTTTCTGTAAATCTTAATCAAAATCAAATTTTTCAAAGCGTTTCATCATTGCACGATAACGAAATCTTACCATTTCATTTTTTGCAAGTACGTCTTCTTCTGTTCCGGAATACTGGCATCTTAAGCAATAGTATTCTCCCTTATCTTTGTCAAAAAACATATCAATATCCAAATCCCTCATAAAACAGGACGGGCATCTGTAATTTAATTTGCCTTTTCCAGCTTGAGCCATGTCGCAAATCCTCCCTTATTGTTAAGTTTTGTCTTGTAACCTAATGTGAACATTGGTGAGAAAGCATATCCTTCTTTGATATATCCTTCTGCTTC
>CAYWXJ010000151.1:0-5122 GCA_964462405.1 uncultured Eubacterium sp. | reverse complement strand
AAGGGTAAGTAAATCCTCTACCGGGAAGTATCCGCGGTTTGCAAGTGCTGAATAAAGTCCCGGAGCTGTGTGTCCTTTGGATAATACGAAACGGTCACGATCTGCCTTTTTCGGCTCCTTCGGGTCAATATTCATCTCTTCAAAATATAAATAGGTAAAAATGTCTGCTGCAGACAGAGATCCGCCCGGATGTCCTGCCTTTGCACTATGTACGGAAGTTACAATTCCTTTGCGGACTTCTACTGCCGTTTTCTGAAGTTCTAATTTGTTCATGTTATTTTCCCCCACTGCTTATTCACCAAATACTGCTTTGTAATCTGCCTGGAATTTTGCGATTCCCTGATCTGTTAATGGGTGTTTTGTCATCTGCTCGATAACTGCATATGGGATGGTTGCAATATCTGCACCTGCTAATGCGCAGTCTGTTACGTGAATCGGGTTACGAACAGATGCTGCGATAATCTCTGTCTTATATCCATAAATGTCAAAAATTTCCGAGATGGTACGGATCAAATCAATACCCGGCTGGCTAATATCGTCTAATCTTCCTAAGAACGGAGATACATAGGTAGCTCCTGCTTCTGCTGCAAGCAGCGCCTGGTTTGCAGAGAATACTAAGGTTACGTTTGTCTTGATTCCTTCTGCTGCTAATGCCTTCGTTGCCTTTAAGCCTTCTACTGTCATAGGAATCTTAACTACCATATTCGGATGGATCTTAGCGATTTCACGGCCTTCTGCAATCATGCCTTCTGCATCTACAGTTGTAGCCTTTACTTCTCCGCTGATCGGACCGTCTACGATAGAAGTGATTTCTTTGATAACTTCGTTGAAATCTCTTCCTTCTTTTGCGATTAAGGATGGGTTTGTGGTAACACCACAGATAACGCCCATATCATTTGCTTTCCGAATATCCTCTACATTTGCGGTATCAATAAAAAATTTCATGTTCTTTCTCCTTCTTTTATGTTGTGATAAATTATTTGTACAATCCAGTGCAGCAGCTTAGCTGCTGCACTGACTGCTGTAGCTTATTTTAGCGATAGAAAACTTCACCTAACATTAAGTCTCTCTTGAAGTCACGAATCTTGGTATCTTTATCAATGTATACAGCTTCAATTCCCATAGCTGATGCCCAGTCGCCCATCTGCTCTGCAGTCAGGTCGTAGGTGAATGCAGTATGATGAGCTCCTCCGGCAAGAATCCATGCTTCTGCTCCTGTATACATATCCGGCTGCGGTGTCCAGAAGTTCGTTGCTACCGGAAGCTTCGGCATAGCTTTTTCATTCTTCTTGCATTCTACATCATTGATAATCAGACGGAAACGGTTTCCAAGGTCGATTAAGGATGTTGCAATACCCTTGCCCTCTTTAGAGGTAAATACAAGTCTTGCAGGATCTTCTCTGTCACCCATGGATAACGGCTGGCACTTAATGCTGATCGGGCCGTCTGCGATAGTAGGACAAATTTCAAGCATATGTGCCTGTAAGATACCTTCTTTGCCTTTTACAAGATTGTATGTATAATCCTCTAACATGGAGGTTCCCTTTGCGTCCTTCATGCCTGCTGTCATAATCTTCATCAGACGTACCATTGCTGCAACCTTCCAGTCGCCTTCTGCACCGAAGCCGTAGCCTTTTTCCATCAATCTCTGGATTGCAAGTCCCGGAAGCTGCTGTAATGCGCCTAAATCACCGAAGTGTGTTACGATCGCATGATAGTTCTTCTCTACTAAGAAACGCTCAAATCCAAGCTCGATCTGTGCCTGAACTGCAACATGTTTCTTAAATTCCTCCGGATCTCTGCCTTCTAAGAGAATCTCGTACTTATCATAGTATTCATCTACTAATGCGTTGGTATCGGAAGCGGAAACTGCTGCAACGGATTCTGCGATTTCATTTACCGGATATGCATCTACTTCCCAGCCGAACTTGATCTGAGCTTCTACCTTATCACCTTCGGTTACTGCTACGTTTCTCATGTTGTCCGCAACACGCATTACACGGATATGGCTGCTCTCCATGATACCTACTGCCGTACGCATCCAGGAAGCAATCTTGCCAACTACAACCGGATCGCTCCAGTGTCCGACAACTACCTTGCGCTCTATTCTCATTCTGCTTACGATGTGGCCGTATTCTCTGTCACCGTGTGCGGACTGGTTCTCATTCATGAAGTCCATGTCGATGCTGTCGTACGGAATCTCTTCATTGAACTGTGTGTGGAAATGCATCAATGGCTTGCGGTATTCCTGTAATCCTAAAATCCAAGACTTTGCAGGTGAGAAGGTATGCATCCATGTGATAACGCCTGCACAGGTATCATCTGCATTTGCCTCGTTAAAGGTCTTACGGATCAGCTCATTGGTAATAAGGGTTGGTTTCCATACAATTTCATAAGGCAGGATGCCTGTCTTATTCAACTCGTCTACGATCTGTTTTGAGTGCTGTGCTACCTTTGCAAGACACTCATCTCCATACAAATCCTGTGAACCTGTACAAAACCAAAACTTATACTCTTTCTGTAATAACATAATATTTTCCTCCTATACATTTGTATCTCGTTTTTTGTAATTTTATCATATAACTTGTACGCACATATTTACAAGTTGTTTTTTATCTACTTTTTTAACAAGAAAGAACCCGAAAATATAGTAACTATTACCACACTTTAATCCTTGACTTTTTATGCATTATCTGCTTTCACTTCGGCACAGGAATTTCCGATGACTAATTCAGGGTCGATTAAGACGCTTTTCACGCTTTCTGTATCTCCGTTATGCATCAAATCTATCAAAAGCTCTGCTGCCATCTCGCCTAATTTTTCCTGAGGGTGGGCTATTGTGGTAAGCTGCAGCCCCCCCTGATTGGCAATGTGGGAATTATCATATCCAGTGACGGAAATGTCCTCCGGAATCCGAAGCCCTTCTTCCTTTAATGCCCGAATCACCTGTACTGCCGTCTGGTCATTATAGCAGACTACCGCATCCATCATTCCCTGACACTTCGCCATTTCCCGGATGCATTCATAGGGATGGATTTTCCGGTCCTCCGTATGATACCAGACCACCATCTCGGTACTATACATAATTCCGGCTTCCTGCAATGCCATGACGTATCCCTTATGGCGGTTCTGCCCCTGCATGTCATCTGCTTTAAACACGCCTGCAATTTTCCTATGCCCCAGAGAGATCAGGTACTTTGTAATCATATAGCCGCCCTTGCAGTCATCCATCAATACGTGGGGTTTATCTTTCATCTGCGGGAAACAGCCCTGAATGAATACATAGGGAATCTGAAATTCCTCTAACTTACGGTAAAGGTTCATGTGTTTGCAGAATATCTGGCTCTTACTTGGTTCTATGATAATCCCGTCTATATCCTTCTGCAAAAGTTCTTCTAAGCACTCTGCTTCCCTGCTTCTGGAATTTCTGGTGTTCTTTAATATGATGCTGTATCCCTCTGCGGTCAGTACCGTATCGATTCCCTGAATGACACGGGGAAAGATGTAATCGGAAAGGTAGGTGGTTACAACTGCAATATTCTTAGAGGTATGTGTATGCCGGACTAATTCCGAACAGAACGTACCCCTCCCGTGCTCTGCATAGATATAGCCTGCATTCTGCAGTATTGCCAATGCTTTCCGTACGGTCTGACGGCTGATCTGGTATTTTGAAGAAAGCTCATTCTCTGAAGGAAGCTTCTCTCCTGCCTGTATTTTTCCGGATATGATCTGATCCTTTAAGTCTTCCATTAACTGAAAGTACTTTAGCTGTTTTCCGTTGTTTGACTCCAGCATATGTTTTCCTTTTCTGGCAATACGCAGAGGATGTCGGGAGAACTTGTCTGTAGTCTTGTCTGGTTTTGCCGTGGGTTGTATTTTACTTGTATGAAATATCATAAGGGATTTTGTGGAATTTGGCAAGAGATAATTGGGGATAAGACGGTTTTGTAATAATTGATTTCTCACTGTGTCGTCTTCACAATCAGACAGCCGCCGATAACGCAGTCGGGAAGAAACAGCCGCATATGCGGCTGTTTCTTCCCGACGGACGTTATGACGGACATTATCATACCATATACTTTTCCATCAATGCCTCTATGCTAATCGGTCTTGAAAAATAATATCCCTGGTAGCTTCCGGGGCCATACGGTTTCAGGAAATCCGCCAGTTCCCTGTCTTCTATTCCTTCCACACAGACCTTTACGCCAAGTTCATTTGCACACTGCGCCACAGATCTTACGATTACCTGGTTTGCGGTCTTCTCGGTGATTCCGGCTACGAATCCACGGTCGATCTTCAAGGTATCCACCGGAAGATAACTCAATACATTTAATGAGGAAAAACCGGTTCCGAAATCGTCCAATGCCACTTTGATTCCCATGCTCTTAATCTCTTTGATCTGCTTTGTCAAAAATCCCTGTTCTAAGATTCTGCAGCGTTCCGTAAGTTCTATACAGAGATTTTCTGCAGGAAATCCGACCTTATGAAGAATATCGGAAAGTGCTTCTATGAATCCCAGCCGCTCTATCTGCGGATACGCTACATTGACATTGATGATAAATTCCGGGTTTTTCTCAACAATGGTCTTCCCCTCGGTCAATGCCCGTTCTAATATCCAGTTGCCTAAATCGTAAAAACAGGCATCATTTTCCAGCCACGGAATAAAAATTCCCGGCGGGACTTCTTCAAACTTCTCATCCTTCCATCTGAGAAGCGCTTCCATTCCAATAATCGTTTCGTCTTCTACACTGATAATCGGCTGATAGTTCAGGTAAAACCCTTTGCAGCCGTCCAGCACACTATGCCTGAGCGTTTCTAACAGTTCTAAATTCCGTTTGCCGTTATCTACGGTATCCGTATCAAAAAATACAAGTTCTCCATGCTTGTCGTGCTTCGACTGGGACAATGCATAGGACAATCCTGTCAAAACCGAATGTACATCTGTATTCTTCCCGATTATCACCGCTCCGGCAGAAAAGGTAATGGTAATCGGCTTTCCTTCTAATACCTGCTGCTTTCTTATGGAATCCTTAAGTTCGTTATAGAACTGCTCTACCCATGCCCGATCCTTATCTTCAAAATAAAAAGCGAAACGGACACCATCCATACGGAAAACAATTCC
>CAYWXJ010000150.1:0-5142 GCA_964462405.1 uncultured Eubacterium sp. | reverse complement strand
CAAGCCCTTATAGGGCGTGAGCAAACCACCGGCTAAGCCGGTGGTTCTGATTATAGAGAAAAAGGAGAGGTGAAAAAGTGAAACTGGAAGTAAGAAATATTACGAAAAGCTTTGAAGGAAATGAAATCCTTCACGGTATCAGTTTTGAGGTAGAAAGCGGAAAAGCATTAGGGCTTCTTGGGAGAAACGGAGCCGGAAAGACGACGACCATCCGTATTTTAATGGATGTATTCCATGCCAACAGCGGAGAAATCCTTTTAGACGGGCAGAAATTTGTTCCCGGTAAAATTAGAATCGGTTATTTGCCGGAGGAACGCGGCTTGTATCCGAAGCGTACCGTTATGGAGCAGATGCTGTTTCTTGCAAAGCTCCGGGGAATGAAGGCAAAAGAAGCCAAAGCAGGTGCGAAGAAGTGGTTAGAACGATTAGAGGTATCCGAATATGCAGGCCGTAAGTTAGAAACCCTTTCCAAAGGAAATCAGCAGAAGGTACAGCTTGCGTCCACCCTTGTGCATGAGCCGGACATCGTAATTTTAGATGAACCCTTCAGCGGACTTGATCCGGTAAATGCCCGGATTTTAAAAGAAGTGGTTAGCGAATTAATTATGCAGAACCGAATTGTCATTTTTTCCAGCCATCAGATGAGCTATGTGGAAGAATTTTGCGACAACATTGCAATTATCAATCAGGGGAAAATCGTACTTTCCGGTGATTTAAAGGAGATCCGGAAGGAATACGGAAAAAACCGACTGATTCTATCTGCAAATCGTATGGGAACAGAAGATTTAACAGCATATGTAACCGGGCATCTGTCCGATGTGGCAGCAGTTTCCGAAGCGAAAAAAGAATTTTTGGTGTTAAAGCTTGTGGAAGGTAAGACAAATGCCGATCTGTTAAGACGCCTTGGGGAAACAGAAATTGAGGTAGAACACTATGGAATCTATGAGCCTTCGTTAAATGACATTTTTGTGGAAAAGGTAGGTGAAGAGGCATGAAAAAGTTTTTAACAGTATTGGAATTTGAATTGAAAAATTATTTTGGCTCTAAAAGCTTTATGGTACTTACCCTGCTGCTGGCGTTTTTAGGTGCAGGGGTATTGTTTCTGCCGCGTTTTGCAGATTTCGGATTTACAGAAACAGACAGCAAAACGGCAGAGGAAGAGATATATGATATTTATGAAGGGGAAAAAGAAACCATCATCTTATATGATGCAGCGGGCATTGCAGTACCTGAGGTTTTAGAGAATTATGATCCATATGTGGAATGGGTGACGGCAGTCAGCGAGCAGGAAGTCAGAGATGCGGTAGAAAAGCAGATTGTAGAAGAAGGATATGTCATTACTTCAGAAAATACCTATGACTATTATTTATATGACAAAGGCATGTTCGACATGGAGTCCGGACTTTTTGATGAAATTATGCAGGAATTTTATCGTATCAGATATTGTGAAGCAAATCAGATCGATTATGAAGAGATTGCCAATATGTATGCCGTTGAAATCACCGGAAATGAGCAGATTTTGCATAAGGACAGTACACAGAACTACTGGTACAGCTATGGTTTGATTATCATTGTTTTCTTTATGATTGTGATGTACGGACAAATGATAGCCGTTGCAGTAACAAATGAGAAGAGCAATCGCGCCATCGAGGTATTAGTCACTTCCGCTACGCCAAATAGTCTGTTGTTTGGAAAAGTGATTGCAGGAGCCATCAGCGGTGTGTGCCAGATAGGGGTGATTTTAGGGGCGGTTTTGATTTCCTATCAGTGCAATCGTGCAGAATGGGGAAATAATCTGGATTTCCTTTTGAAAATACCGGCAGAGGTGCTTGTTACCTTTGCGCTGTTTGGCTTGGGCGGTTATCTGTTTTACGCATTCCTTTACGGAGCCATGGGTGCATTGGTAAGCAAGACAGAAGATGTCAGCAAAAGCTCCAGCGGTTTGATGATCGTTATCATGGTGGTATATATATTCTCTTTGATACAGTTGGCAAATCCGGACGGAATAGCAATGAAGGTTCTTTCGTTTCTGCCCATCAGCTCCTACAGCACAATGTTTATCCGAATTGCTATGGGAACCGTTTCGGTATGGGAAATTGTGGTATCCTTTATCATTCTGGTAATTTCTATTTTTGCAGCAGGCGTGATTGGGGCAAAAATCTATCGGCTGGGTACGCTACGGTATGGAAACCGGATGAAATTTACAGCAGTATTAAAAGGATTAAAGAGTAAAGAAAACCAGTAATTATTCAGTATGCTGTACGAAATCTAACAAAGTCCTTTCATGGACGAAAGGTCGTAGACAATCTGTTTTTTTACAGTAAACATACAGGAAGTATTTGGTCTGTTAGGACATAATGGTGCAGGAAAAAGCCCGGATTGCAAAGCTTTCCGGCGGAGAACGGCAAAAGCTGTCTGTGGTACTGGCATTGCTTTCGAAGCCGGAAATTGATTTCCTGGATGAGCTGACAACAGGGCTGGATACGGCGGCCGGAAGAGAAGTATGGAAGAACCTCAAAGGAATTAAGCAGCAGTCCTTATGATAGCTTAGAGGATGCATATCTTTGGCATATGGAGAGAAGGCTGCACGATGAAAAGATTTTTGAAGCTTTACATAATTGAACAGAAGTTAGGTTTTCGTTCTGCGGATTTACGTTTTTGCAGAGTGCGTTTGCATCTTTGATTGCCGTCGGTATTTTTGCAAGTGCGTTTATGGTTATGAAATCTGCGGAAATATATGGGAATCTTATATTGACGGAGTCTGGAATCAGGAATCGGAAAAGGACTGGCTTTCCCGGATTCAGATACCGGTGCGGAAAAAGTGAGGGAAGAACTATGCTATGGTGGATTGCAGCATCTCTATGTGCTTTTTTTATAAAAGGTGTATGCGGATTTGCAAATACGCTGGTATTTACAACAATTTTAAGCTTTGGAAACAGTAATATCAATATATCTCCGGTGGAATTGCTCTTAGGTTATCCCACCAATGCCATTCTTGCATGGAAGGAACGTAAATCCGTCAGGTGGGACATCTGTATTCCGCTTGCATTTCTCGTACTTCTTGGGAGCATTCCCGGAATCCTGTTTTTAAAAAATGCAGATACCAAACTGGTAAAAAGCAGCTTTGGATTTGTTATTATTCTGATTGGCATAGAAATGCTGCTTCGCGAGAGAAAAAAGCAAAAGAACAGAGAGTCTAAGCTTATTTTAGGCATACTTGGAATTTTGTCCGGTCTCTTATGCGGTCTATATGGCATTGGTGCATTACTTGGTGCCTATGTGAGCAGAGTTACGGATGACAGCCGCGCCTTTAAAGGCAATATCTGCGTTGTTTTTCTGGTGGAAAGTACCATTCGGATCGTAATGTATACAATTCTTGGAATCATAACCTGGGATGTTTTAAAACGGGCAGTTCTATTAATTCCGGCGATGCTGGCGGGTCTGTTTTTAGGAATGCAAAGCAGTAAGATTTTGGATGAGAAAGTAGTAAAGAAAATCGTGATCTTTATGCTGATTGTATCGGGCTTTAGTCTGATTGCAAACAGCTTATAGCAAAAGTTGGTGTGTTTTTTAAAGGGCAACAAAAGAAGTATGGAACTAACCAAAAAGTAGTATTTTTGAAGAAATGAAGAAATAATTCTTGCATTGAAAAAAAAGTTGTGCTATAACTTTAACAACATAAAGAAGTAAAGCGATGAAAGAGACTCCTATCTTTAGAGACCGACAGGAATACAGCGTCACCGACTGAGAGCGTTGTTTGGAAGAGAAGGTAGTGGGAACACTCCGGAGCAGACTGGTTGAACAGGGAAGATTCTAAGATGGGATTTTCTAAGTAGGTCAGTACGTCGTGCGCGTTAAGCACAGAGAGTGGGAAGATGTTTGCAGTTTCACATCTTTCAATGCGGGTGGTACCGCGGATAATTCAGAATTATTCGCCCCGGAATACAAGTTTAAGTATTCCGGGGCTTTTTATTGCGTATGCTAATGGCAGGTTTTATAAAAAGGAAGTTCCCCGGAATCAATTAAGGAAGGAGAATTTTTATGAGCAGTATTTACAGAGATGTGGCATTAGATCACGTTACCGAAGCAGACATTGACAAGGAATTAAGAATCGCAGGCTGGGTAGAAAATATCCGTGACCATGGCGGCGTTTCCTTTATTGATTTAAGAGATATGTATGCCGTGATGCAGGTGGTTATCCGTGACGGAGAGCTGTTAAAGGGTATCCGCAAGGAACAGGCGCTTTCCATCAGGGGTCTGGTGGAAAAAAGGGATGAAGAAACCTATAACCCCAAGATTCCAACCGGAACCATTGAATTAGAAGCACATGAAATCAACATCTTAGGAGAGGTCTATCAGAATCTTCCTTTTGAAATTCAGACCAGCAGAGAAGTCAGAGAGGATGTCCGTTTAAAATACCGCTATTTGGATTTGCGGAACCAGAAGGTAAAGGACAACATTATTTTCCGTTCGAAAGTCATTTCTTTTCTGAGAGAAAAGATGACAGAAATGGGATTCTTAGAAATCCAGACACCGATTCTCTGTGCCTCATCTCCGGAGGGAGCAAGAGATTACATCGTACCTTCCAGAAAGTTCAAAGGTAAGTTTTATGCACTTCCTCAGGCACCGCAGCAATACAAACAGCTTCTGATGGTGTCCGGATTTGATAAGTATTTCCAGATTGCCCCCTGTTTCCGTGATGAGGACGCAAGGGCAGACCGTTCGCCGGGAGAATTTTACCAGTTGGATTTTGAAATGAGCTTTGCCACCCAGGAAGAGGTTTTTGCAGCAGGCGAAGAAGTCTTAACAGCAGCCTTTGAAAAATTTGCGCCGGAGGGCTATGAAGTAACAAAAGCACCTTATCCAATCATCAGCTATAAACAGGCAATGTTAGAATTTGGTACTGACAAACCGGATTTGAGAAATCCGCTTCGTATTATAGATGTAACAGAATTTTTCCAGAAATGTACCTTTCGGCCGTTTATCGGTAAAACCGTCCGTGCGATCCGCGTACACGAAGAAATGTCAAAGGGCTTCCATGAAAAACTGTTAAAATTTGCAACCGGAATCGGTATGGGAGGACTTGGCTATTTAGAAGTATTAGAAGACGGCTCCTATAAAGGACCGATTGATAAATTTATT
>CAYWXJ010000149.1:0-5168 GCA_964462405.1 uncultured Eubacterium sp. | reverse complement strand
GAAGGATGCGCAGCAGTTAGCGGTTATCCGCCGTATGGTCCGGGATTTGAATATGGACATTGAAATTGTCGGCTGCCCGATCATCCGGGAAGCGGACGGCCTGGCAAAAAGCTCCAGAAATACCTATTTAAATCCGCAGGAGCGGAAAGCGGCACTCGTGCTGTCCAGAGCGATTTTCCATGGAGAAGAAATGGTGAAAAACGGGGAACGGCAGGCAGATAAGATTGTTGGTGAAATGAAGGAAATCCTGGGAAGTGAACCGTTAGCGAAGATTGATTATGTGGAGATGGTAGATGCGGACAGTATTGAACCGATAGAAAAGGCTTCCGGCAGAGTGTTAGCTGCCATGGCGGTTTATATCGGAACGACACGTTTGATTGATAATTTTATTGTTGAGATAGAAGAGTAAGTAAGAAGGTAAGCATATGACATTAGAAATGTTAAAAAGTAAAATTCACCGGGCAACGGTAACACAGGCAGAATTGAATTATGTGGGAAGTATTACCATAGATGAAAGTCTGATGGAGGCTGCCGGGATTGTAGAATATGAAAAGGTGCAGATTGCAGATGTGGACAACGGTGCGAGATTTGAAACCTATGTAATTGCGGGAGAAGCAGGCAGCGGAATTATCTGCTTAAACGGAGCCGCAGCACGGATGGTATCCGCCGGAGATAAGGTCATTATTATGAGCTATGCCCTGATGTGGCCGGAAGAAATTAAGGAAAATCCGCCCAAAGTCGTATTTGTGGATGAGAAGAACCGGATTACCTCCGTCACCCGGTATGAAAAACACGGAGAATTGATACAGATTTAAGGAGAATATTATGCTGAGCAAAAAGAAAGTTGTGCTTGGAGTGACAGGAAGTATTTCTGCCTATAAGATGGCAAATGTGGCAAGCATGTTAAAAAAATTAAACTGTGATGTGCATGTTATTCTGACAGAAAATGCAAAGCAGTTCATTACTCCTGTGACCTTTGAAACACTGACGAAAAATCCATGCCTTACGGATTCCTTTACCAGAAGCAATCCGGTAGATATTCACCATATTACGTTAGGTCAGACAGCCGATTTGCTGCTTGTGGCTCCGGCTTCTGCGGATGTCATTGGGAAGATGGCACATGGAATTGCCGATGACCTTTTGACATCGACAGTGATCGCAGCCACATGTCCGGTAATGTTTGCACCGGCAATGAATACAAAGATGTATTTAAATCCCATGGTACAGGAAAATATCAAACGTCTGCAGCAGGCAGGCTATACATGTATTGCGCCTGCAACGGGACATCTTGCATGTGACGCAGATGGTATCGGAAAGCTGCCGGAGGAGAAGGTTTTAGTGGAGACGATTGTAAAACAGTTGACGGAAGAAACCTCAAAGAAGCAGGATTTAGCAGGCCGCCGGATTTTAGTAACGGCAGGCCCGACAAGAGAGAGTATTGACCCGGTTCGGTTTATTACCAACCATTCTACCGGAAAGATGGGTTATGCCATTGCAAAATGTGCCGCAGAGCGCGGAGCAGAGGTGACTTTAGTGACTGGTCCTGTCAGTCTTTTCGTGCCGGAAGGAGTGACGGCAGTTCCTGTGGTAACGGCGGAAGAGATGTACCAGGCAGTTATGGAACGGGCAGATAAACAGGATATTATTATAAAGGCAGCAGCCGTAGCAGATTACCGCCCGAAGCAGGTCAATACAGAAAAAACAAAAAAACAGGACGGCGAGCTGGTATTAGAATTAGAGCGCACAAAGGATATTTTGTATGAATTAGGACATAACCGTAAGGGCAGACAATGCATCTGCGGATTTTCCATGGAAACGGAGCATGTCCTTGAAAATTCCAGAGCAAAGCTGGAAAAGAAACAAGTAGATATGATAGCGGCAAACAGTATTAAAGAAGACGGAGCCGGATTTGGTGTGGATACCAACCATCTCATCTGTATTACAGAGGATGGAGATGAAGATTTAGGAATGCTTGCTAAAGAGGACTGTGCAGCGGAACTGTTAAGCCGTTTAAATGATATTTGGAAAAAAAGAGGGGAATCATTATGAATCAGGTAAAAAAAGTATGTAATTTTCTATCGTCAAATATAGCAGTATTCATCATTATTTTTTCAGTCATTGCATTTTTCTGGCCAAAGGGATTTTCCTGGGCAACAAACTATACGACCATCTTTTTAGGTGTTGCCATGTTTGGAATGGGTCTGACGATTAAGGCAGAAGATTTTAGAATTGTCTTTACAAGACCGAAAGATTTATTTGTGGGCTGTCTGCTGCAGTATACGGTTATGCCGTTAGCGGCTTTTGCATTAGCAAAGCTTTTCCATCTTCCGACAGATTTGGCACTGGGAGTTATCCTTGTGGGCTGCTGTCCCGGTGGAACAGCAAGTAATGTCATTACCTATATTGCAGGCGGAGATGTGCCGCTTTCCGTGGGCATGACCATAGTATCTACCATTTTAGCACCGCTTTGTACTCCGGTGCTGGTATATCTTCTGGCTGGTTCCTGGGTAGAGGTATCTTTAGCAGCTATGATGATTTCCGTGGTAAAGGTGGTTTTGGTTCCTGTTCTTTTAGGAATCCTGTTGTACCGTATTTTCCCGAAGCAGGTGGATGCGATCCGGGATTTCCTGCCGTTGGTTTCAGTCATTTCCATTGTTATGATTATTTCAGGTATCGTAGGAAGCAACGCAGAAAAAATTATCACCTGCGGAGCACTGGTAATGATTGTAGTTGCAATTCATAACGTCATCGGTCTGATACTGGGAACTCTGGCAGCAAAATTATTAAAATTAGACGAGAAGAAAGTAACTGCCATTGGAATTGAAGTAGGTATGCAGAACAGCGGATTGGCAATATCCTTAGCAACGGCTAATTTTGCAGCAAATCCACTGGCAACCTTGCCGGGAGCTATTTTCTCTGTATGGCACAATATTTCCGGAACCTTCTATGCCGGAATCCGCAACCGCAGAAAAGCAGAAAAATCTGCGGCAAAGACTGTTACAGAACTTTAAGCAAAAGTAAAAGGAGATTATATGAAAACCAGAAGATTTTCAACAACAAAATTTGTCGAGATGGCATTATTAGTGGCAATTATTGTGCTGATGGCGTTTACGCCGATTGGTTACATTAAGACATTAGGACTGGAAATTACATTGCTTATAGTTCCGGTTACGATAGGTGCTATTACATTAGGTCCCGCGGCTGGAGCCGTGTTAGGAGGCGTATTCGGACTGACCAGCTATATCCGGTGCTTTGGAATGAACGCTTTCGGTATGGTATTGCTTGGAATTAATCCGTTTGCCACCTTTATCGTCTGTGTAATATCGAGAGTCCTTATGGGATGGCTGACAGGGCTGGTCTATCAGGGACTTAAGAAAATAAAACCGTTGCGCAAAGCAGCAGTATTTATTACAAGTTTGATTGGTCCGCTGTTAAATACGCTGTTTTTTATGGGAACATTGATTATTTTTTTCTATCAGACAGAGTATATTCAGGGAATTGCTGCTTCTTTAGGAACGGCCAACGCATTTACCTTTGTTGTTGCATTTGTGGGAATTAATGGGCTGGTGGAAGCTGTCGTATGCTTCGTGTTAGGAAGTGCGGTTTCTAAGGCGTTGCAGGTTGTTTTGAAGTAACAGTCCAGCGTAGGACTTTGCACTTGCTGCAAAGCCCGTAAGAATATGTAGATTTTGCCGAGCGTGAATCCGAAAGGCTGAACTGTTTTATCAGGGATATTTACGGGGAGAAAAAAATCATCAAAGACCATGTGGTGCCGGAGGAGTTTGTGTATATTTCTTCGGGATTCTTAGCTCCCTGCGACGGTGTGGCACCGCCGAAAGGCATATATACCCATGATTGCGAGAGAACTGTGCCGCAGGAGCAGCCCGGATACTTTTGAGGAAAATCATATTGAGGATAACAGAGATTATGCAAAGCTGCTGCGGCGTACCATGGACTATTCCAATGTGGGCGGGCATACGGTAATCCTTTCACCGGGAAGATATAATGCTGCATATTTTGAGCATTCCTATTTTGCAGAGAAGACAGGTGCGCATCTTGTGACGGGAGGTGAGCTGTTAGTAGAAAATGATTATCTGTACTTTATTGATTATTCCGGCAAAAAAGAAAGAGTGGGTGCTGTTTACAGAAGAATATCAGATGAGTACTTAGACCCGATGACATTTTGTGAAGAATCCGTCATTGGAATCCCCCATATTTTTGATGTTTATAAGAAGGGAAATGTGGCACTTTTGAATGCACCCGGAAACGGTGTGGCGGATGATAAAGGAATTTATTATTTTGTTCCGAAAATGGTTTCTTATTATTTAGGTGAGGAGTCGATTTTACAGAACGCGCCTACCTATCTTCCGTTCTATGAGGAGGACATGAAGTATGTGCTGGAACATTTTGACCGGCTGGTCTTAAAGGACGTTGCGGAAGCAGGCGGATATGGCTAATTATGCTGCGTTCTGCAGCCAGCTTGACATTCCGAACATCTATCTGTCTAAGGAAGATTTTTGCAGGAGATATATTTCGGATGAAGAGAATCCCAATTCGATCTGTTCAAATCTGCTCCGGACATATGACAATGCGGTGGTATTGCGGAATGAGATTGGCAGCGAGCCTGTCACATACATACAGTTGGCAGTATATGACATGAGAAAAAGCAAACTGTCGCAAGCCCCCATTATTGATTTACAGTAACAGTTCAGCCATGAAATAATGCAAATATCACAAAACGAACAAACGCCTTTTGTTTGCTCGTTTTTGAATTTGCGTTATTTCATGAGCGGAGCGCCCGAATATGAGCAAAAATAGCTGCAAAGCAGCGGAGAGTGCGATAGCACGATTTTGCGAATGGCGCGGGCTGAACTGTTACGATTTACAGAAAGTGATTGATCATATTCTTGCTTTTTGGGGAATTGTAGATGACATGATCGATTGTGAGAATGTCAGAAACATGATTAAGACAGGAAAAAGAGTCGAAAGGCTCGATTTGTTCGGACGCCTGCAGATGGACGAAGTATCGATCCTCCGGGAAGTACACCGGCTTGCAGGAAGAATAAAAAGGACAAATCTTCACTATGATACAGAAAAATTAGAGGAATTAGAAGAATTAATTTCGATGTTGGAAAACCCTGAAAATAAAAGACTGCCAGACAGGGATA
>CAYWXJ010000148.1:0-5180 GCA_964462405.1 uncultured Eubacterium sp. | reverse complement strand
CATAAACACTGGATTTTTCGGCTCTTTACCTGTCGATGGACTTCATTGTCGGGAATACCCAAGAGGATAACGCATTATTGCGTATTATCCCGCATTTAAGCCTTTTCAATCAGTTTTATTTAATGCATTATCACGCATTATTCGGTACTATCATTTCAAAATTCGTTGCATTTTTGTTGCAAAAACTCTTTTTTGTTGCACAAGCCCGACTAACGGACTCTTTCCTAAAATACATCGTATTTCTCTGATAGATGTTTCATTGACTCTGCCTTTTTCATGTCAGTGACTTCGGCATATATATCCATCGTAGTTTCAATATTAGCATGTCCCATAATGGATTGAATCACCTTAATATTAGTCTCCTGCTCACAGAACCTCGTGCAGAACGTGTGCCTCAAATGATGGCATGAAAAATGCGGCAAAATAACCGGCTGCCTTTTCTCTTTTTTCGCATTTAAGACTTCCTCTGCATTATAGCTCTCTAAAATACGCCGGATTGTTCGATTAACTGTCTGAGGATTATGTACGTTCCCAAAGCGGTTGCAAAACACAAATCCTGTCATTCCATCAATCTCGGTACTGTTAAACCCATTCTCCTTCTGTACTTCATATTCCTCTTTAAAAGCATCATACACTGCATCCAGCATAGGTATTGTACGGATACCTGCTTCAGTTTTAGGTAACGACACTTGAAAAACGCTTTTTCTTGTCTTAGCATCTTCCTGTGCGTAATATACAACACTATGGTTAATGCTGATTGTTCTGTTTTCAAAGTCTAAATCCTGCCACCTCAAACCAATAATCTCTCCGATCCTGCCGCCTGTTCCAAGCAGAACCGTAAATAGTGGCGTCCAATGACAAAATATCGGATTGTTTGCAGTATAATTCATAAATGCTCTCTGCTGCTCCATCGTCAAAGCGTGTCTGACACCGTGATTTCGCCCCGGTTTCTTTTTTACCTGTGCCATAACCCCATCACTGGGATTTGTACGGATAATATCATCTCTAACCGCAAGCTGGAATGTCGGATGCAGCACCGTATGTATTGTTTCAAGTGTATTAATTTGCAGCTTTTTCTCATTTATCAAATGATAATAAAAATACAATACATCCGAATATTTAATTTCTGCTATCTTGCGTTTTCCAAATTCATCTCTGACAAAGTGATCGTACATATACTTATAATTCGTATAGGTTGTTTTCCTTAAATCTGTTTTTGTCGATATATACCTGTCAAACACAAAATTCAAATCTGCATTTCCTGCCGCATATACATCCAGACCGTCCAGTTGGTCTTTCAGTAATTGATTTTCTTTTTCCCGAAGCGTTCGCAAATCCGTAGCATAAATGTACTTTCTTCTTCCAAAAGGATCGGTATAGGTATATACATACCGCATATCCTCTGTTCTCTGGCTTTCTCCTTTTCTTAAAGCTCTGCCTTTATTATCTTTTCTTGCTTTCGCCATCTCTACTCCTTTCTAAATCAAGGAAAGAGATTTTGTACTTCAAGCATTACTGATTCTGGTATAAAAGCTCAATACCTTTCCGTAACGCTTGTGTCATGGTCATATTATGACTGGCAGCATACTTTATGAATTTTTCATATTCATCATCTGAAAACCTGATCGTCACTGACTTCAATTTGGGAGAGTCCTTTTTTGGTCTCCCAATCTTTCCCATGTATGCACCTCCATTCATAACCCTATTATAATTTCCGTCCAACGAAAAGTCAAGTATTTTCGTCTTACCAAAAATATCTTTTTACAAAATCTCTATACTATTCCTTTACACGGAAAGTCTCTAAGTATTCCTCAAAAATATCGCAATTTACTAAAACCAATTTGTCCAGCTTATAAACTGCATTAGCATCCTTTGCCATTTGTTCAAATTTCCTCTGGCACATACTGTACAGTTCTGCTCCTTCTTTGTATCGGACAAATCTTTTCTTATTTATTTTCTGATGCACTCTTATATCCTCTCTTTGATTATCTATCCAATTTCCTCTTATAATCTCCTGCAGGCGGCTGTCAGGAACAGCCTCATTGGTATACACCATCCTCTCGGACCGGAGCAGCTTATCTCCGGAAGTCTCATTATCAAAAACAGCATCCTCGCACAAAGTCCCTGTAACTTTGACTGTAATCGGATATTTCTCGCTCGTACCTTTACTTCAATACCGGTATCGATACTTCCTCGTTTCCAATGTCCGGTAACTTTGCGACACGATGTCGCAAAGTACCAGGCACAGGTAGTCATGGCGTATCCGTCACACAGCTCCACTGTTTTCGTGTCCTACAGGATAAAATATGCACTTGTCAAGGTACAGTGCTTCATAATCTTTTGCATGGGCGAAAAGGGGATAATTCCCATGCACAAGTATTAAAGCTGAATCTCAAAACTCAAAATCTTTGTTATTAGCTTCGTTTCCATCCGCCGTTTCATATATTCATCAATCCCATACTTTATCTGCCCGGATTCATCTATAAACTTCCTCCTGCATCTGCTGTTAATGTATGGTTGAAAATAGTCAACAATCTGGTTAATAGCCACAACATCCCCTGCAATGGCCGCTTCAATAACCTCAAACGCAATCGGCTCTTTCTTCTTTCTGTTTCGCATATGTATCACTCCAATATTTTCTTTAATAAACGCAGAGAATCCGCTTTATGGTAATGTACGGTACTCTGCACAAGATTCATGCACTCGGCTATTTCTTTCTCCGTCATATCCAGAAAATATGCCATAAGAATTATCTTGCGTTTCTTTTCTGGCAAACGGTACAGCGCATTGCTGATAGCTTCGTCTCTGACAGGCACTTCCATACCCATGATCTGAAAATAATCGTTTTCTGGAATTTCATCATAAGAACAAAACTGATTTAAAATACTTTCTCCGAGATCAGAAAAATTGATTTCCTGTTCCCAGAGTCTGTCCAGTTCTTCCAGATAGTTCAGTGCTTCGCCATTCAAAACCTCAATACAATATTTGCTGAATTTCCTTCGCACAATATCCTGTTCCTGCTTTGTCAGCTTCAAGGGAGATCACCTCCCTTCCGCCTGAAAGCCGTTCTCGAAAACATTCGACTGCCCCCTTTGTTGCGTGGACAGTCATTTTTCCCGGAAAAATCGAAAAATCAAAAAATTTTTCAAAAAAATTTCCGTATATATAAAATGCGCCCTGACGAGCTATTGCCCATCGGACGCACTTTATAACTAATTCACTTGTTACCCCCGTTTCAACATAGGTTTTTACCATAGGTACAAGGGTGTATAACAGAGCAACATTGATTAAGATTTTTTTGGTTGTGTACCTGATAAACGGCATGATCGCCGCCTGAATCTCTCTCTATAAACCACTCTGCTCTCCGGCAAAATCCCGGAAACAGAAAAAGAGTATTCAAATAGTCCTTTCCGGAATCTTGTTTTTTTTATCCGAAAAAGGATTGAATACTCTTTCTAGGGTTAAACCCCTCTGAAATACCAAGCTCATACCCTTTTCACTTTTCAAATACAGGGTAATACACTATATTTATGGAGGTGAATTAACATGGATATTCCCAAGACACTCTTTGCAACGATGGTAAAAAATGCCCGGATGGATCGACACTGGACACAGGAAGAACTTGCAGAAAAACTCGGCGTGTCATCTACTTATTTGGGAGATTTGGAACGCCATAAGGGTACTCCAAGCCTGCCGCTGTTTTGTAAAGCCATGCGATTACTGAATCTTTCCGCAGATGATTATGTTTATCCAAACGGAAATAGGAATAATTCTACATATAAACAGCTACTCCGTTTGCTGACGCACTGCAACGAACATCAGCTTCAAGTTCTTCTGGCAACTGCCACAGCTCTATTGCAGCCTGTTCCAGACGCCAGTAATGATGTTAAGGAATAATTCTTGACAAAGTTTGTTGAAGTTCTGATAACTCCTGATATTCACTTATAAAAAAGAATGGAAAAGGCTCAATCCTTAACTATTTGGAGAGAGCCTTTTTATCTGATTATTTTTTCACTTTTGCAATTATCTGTTCTATATCTGGATTACTATTCAACATTCCCAATCCGGCTAATAGCTGAATACAATCCACATATCCCTGACAATACGCCCGTTCTTCTTCCATAAACGCCTGATGCTGCACAACTTCTAAATAAACTTCCACCTGTTTTCTCTGCGCTGCGCCCAATCTTTTCAGTTCCACCTCAAATTTTACCTTTTCTTTTTTTCTAAGCCGTTCCGCTTCCTCTAACTCTGGAAAATGAAGATACGTTTTTCTGTTCACATTCCCACAACGGAGATCATTCAAAAACGCTCCTATTTCACTCCATACTTCATTTTGCATATCAATACGCTCCTTTCGATTTCCGGCATTTCCGTCATGCCGTCCTATCATTATTGTGACCGTTCTATAATAATTCAGTATATTTTTTCTGAAACTTCATCTTTAGAAGTATATTAGCATCTCAACTCGGTAAAATCAATTATAATACTTCAACTTTAGAAGTGAGGGATAGCATGAAAATATACTGGAATGGACAGTCAAAAAATATTATCGGAACTAGGGTAAAAGAATTGCGAAAAGCACAAGGCATTTCTCAAAAGACGCTGGCCGCACGATTACAAACAGAAGGATTTGAATTTACAGATTTAACAATCCTTAGAATAGAACAAGGAAAACGGTTTGTGCCCGATTATGAGATTGTTGCGATTGCGAACTACTTTCATATATCAACAGATTATCTTTTAGGTCTTACCGATACAAAATAAGCGGCTCTGTCTCTCAGAATTGACAGATGCCGCTTATTTTCGTTTTATCGCATTATTAAATTTATATCCTATTCCCCACACAGTCAAAATATAGATAGGTCTTGACGGATCAGGTTCTATTTTCTTTCGTATTCTCCGAATCAAACTCATCACATTGTCCTCTGCTCCATAATAGGGTTCTTTCCACACCTGGTTGTATATTTGCTCTTTAGAAAATACTTGTCCGGGGTACTGTGCCAGCAAATATAGGATTTCAAACTCATAATTAGTCAGTTCAATACTTTCCCCATCCCTCTCTACCATTCGATATTTTGTATCTATCATCAAGTTATCGTATCTCAAACAGCTATCATTAGGAAAAGTATTCAGCACTTTTATATGGCTTTTTGATTTCAAAAACGAAAGCAACTCAT
>CAYWXJ010000147.1:0-5215 GCA_964462405.1 uncultured Eubacterium sp. | reverse complement strand
AGACCTGCCAATCGTCGGCGGTTCCATTTTAAGCCATGACCATTTCCAGGGCGGCCACTATGAATTTGCCATGGCAAAAGCTCCGGTAGAAAAGGAAATCTCTTTTGAGGGCTTTTCCGATGTTAAAGCCGGAATCGTGAAATGGCCAATGTCTGTGATCCGTCTTGACTGTGCAGACAAAGAACGTCTGATTGCACTTGCAGATAAGATTCTTCTCGCATGGAGGGGCTACACCGATGAAGCAGCCTTCATATTTGCCAAAACAGATGGAGAACCGCACAATACCATTACCCCGATTGCAAGAAAGCGGGGCGATATGTTTGAGCTGGATTTGGTACTGCGCAACAATATTACCACCGAAGAGCATCCGCTCGGTGTATATCATCCCCATGCAAAGCTGCATCATATTAAGAAAGAGAATATCGGCTTGATTGAGGTTATGGGACTTGCAGTACTTCCCGCCCGCCTGAAGGATGAAATGGCAGCTTTACAGGAGGCTATTTTGACCGGAAAAGACCTTCGCAGTGATGAAGCATTGGAAAAACATGCTGACTGGGTTGAGGAATTTATGCCGAAGTATGAGAGTGTGACGAAGGAGAATATTGAGAAGATTATTCAGAATGAGATCGGATTGGTGTTCTCTGAGGTGTTGGAGGACGCTGGTGTGTATAAGTGCACGGAGGAAGGAAGAACTGCGTTTATGCGGTTTGTGGAGAGCGTGTAGGCGTACAATTATTGTAGTGGATGATATTACATCCGTCCGGCAGAGAGAGCAGCCGTTTTCCCGGACATCCCTGTCCGGGAACTGTTTGAAGAAATCTGTAAAATAGCACCATAAAATATATGCCAATCTATTGACAATACAATTTTATTTATTATAGAATAATTTCATACCAAAACTCTTGCTTGAAAGAGAGTTTATAATAACGAATCTTCCCGGCAAGAGTTATTTGTTTATGGAAATCATGGGAAGAATAGGAGGATTTTTATGAAAAAAGGAATATTTCAACGTGCAGCAGCATGGCTGCTGACATTCGTACTGATG
The DNA here is from genome assembly GCA_964462405.1 of uncultured Eubacterium sp. Lineage (GTDB taxonomy): Bacteria > Bacillota > Clostridia > Lachnospirales > Lachnospiraceae > Roseburia_B. The sequence goes on along the minus strand of CAYWXJ010000147.1, from coordinate 4,170 downwards.
GTTGCCATGACCAATACGGCAGCTTTTTCTGTAGAAGTGAAAGCAGATGAAGGCCAGGGGGAGAATGAGGAACCGGTCTATGCAGGTTGTCTGGTCAATGAAACGGACTTTCAGGAGGCAGTTTTTGATGGAGACAGTCAGATTTCGGAAGAAGATTATGAAGAAGACCCGTATATCGGAGCGGATTCGCTGGAAGAATTGTTTTCGCAGGCGGGAGAAAAAGATATTTTTCAGGGATATTTATTGATTTGGATCAATGGGCAGGCACAGACGTCTGAAACAGCCGTTTCCCTGCCGGATACTTTGGGAAATACTCCGGTAGAAGGAATTGTAATTATGGCATATGAGGAGAATGCTCCTTTGCAGGTAAATCAGTTTATTGTCAATGCGCCGCTGGCAATTCGGGGCGTTGTTGATGGGGATCTTAAGCTGAATTATCCGAATGAAGTTCCTTCCTATGGGAACGAAGAGGACGGTACTTATTTTGAAGGAGTGCTTCTATTAAATGCTTTTGTCAGCGGAAGTGTTTTTGCCTGTGATGAAGAAGGAAATGATGTGACAGAAGCTGCAGGGGCAGTAACGATCGGAGATAGCACACATATCGGCGGTATTCATGGTATTGAAAAGACGGTTCTGAAGGATGAACTTATCATTGAAGAAGGAGAGGGCAGCATTGAGTTTTGGACGGTAGAAACACAGAGGCATTATCGTGAGCTGCTGATAGCTGGGTATAAAGAAGAGCGGATTCCGATTTTTCACAGAAATGTAGAAGAAGAGCAGGATGCTCTTGATTACTGTATGCTTTTAGAGGACTTGAATACATATCCGGTGAAGGAGTATCAGGATGGGTTGTTTGTAAAGAAAGGGGAAGATTACTATTCTGTATGGTGGGTAGAAGATTTTGCAGTAAGCGGTGTTCGGGAAGACAGTAAAGTAACAGATGAAACCTTTATTAAAGAGTTAAACACGGCATTTTCAGAGGATACTGCAGAATGCTATGTGGTTTCAGAATCTGAGTATTCGCTGTACCGCTATTATTATGAAGACGATGAAACCGGAGAAATCTGTGAAGCGGCTTATATCCAGAAGGAAGATGATATGCTTTATCAGGAAGATACAGAAGTTTATTCACAGTTAGGGGAAGAACTGCAGGAGAGAGTAAGAAACAGTATGCTGTTTCCGGCAGCAGAAACCGGAGAAGATTCAGAAACAGTTGCGGAAAAATATCAGTATAATGGCGGAAGATGCAGACTGCCGAATATTGCAGTCCGTTATATTGATCCGGAAAGCCTCGGCACTACATGGGAAGATATGGATTTGGCTGCCGGGACAAAGGTGATACGGTATCGGTGTCCGAATCAGATGTCTGCTCAGGAGGAATTTTCCTATAGAAATTATACGATTGAAGATGAAACCATAGATTTGATCACAGATGTGGATGGAATCATCTATGATAAAAATCAGTTAAAAGCATGTTATAGTATAGAAACGATGTCAGAGGAAGAGTATCAGAATTATGGTATTGAGGATGTCTATACTACTTATTTAAAGGGAGATGTCGCTACACTTGAGAATGCATTAGACTGCATGGAAGAAGATGCAGCGGCAAATGGAAGCGGTTATTATAAGATTTTCATCAATATTTGTTCTGATTCGCTGTTTGAATTGGAGAAGATTGCAATTCCGGAGCATGTAAAGGGAATCATTTTAGACACAAGCTGGTATGATGAAAACACGCCGAACCGGATACTGTTTGACGAAGTGGAGTTTTCTGATGCAGATCAGGAAATCCGGTTTTTAAATTTGTTTTTCGGATCGGAAGAAGAAAATACGCCTTCTGCAAAGACCTTTACTGTAAGCGGAGCAGCAGGCAAAGTTCTGTTTTCGAATTGCCGGATGAACCAGAAAATAGACGGCGGAAATGCCAAAGTAACTTTCCTGTATGATAATTATGTGAAAGAATATTCAGGTGGGCAGAGTACAGAGCTTTTAAGCGGTGTACTTTGTGTAGAGGATGCGCTGGATGTTACTTTTGGAGAAGGATTAAAAGCAGATCGTGGTACGGTTGCAGCAAGGGCAGATGCGAAGTTGAATTTTGGAAAGATTTCTACATTGACTGGAAATCAGATTGCCGGGGAGGAAGCGGGCAGTATATTAGATGAGGGAAGTATACTGAATATTGTTTCGGATACCAGAAACGGACAGCCGGCAGATATTGTATTTACCAGCACCGATATGGAATTTGGTGATGCGTATGAGACCTGCTATGACGATAATTTATATGGCGGAGTAGAAGGAACACGTTACTATTGTTATGACGAAAGTACACAAGTGTACAAAGAATATGTGAAGTTTATCGTAGATGGTGAAGAAAAATGGGCATTCATTGATGGAGTAGATTTAACTGAAGTGGATGCTGTAGACGTACCGTCTGGGGTGATTCCGTGGATCTATAGCTGTGATTTACGGCTAAGTCTCATAGACACCGCAGCAAATCCGGACTGCATATTTACTTCTTCTATGTACGGAATAAAATCCTGCTTATATACAGAAGGAGAGGATTACGACGTTGATAAAAATTTTGACAGTGAGAAATGCCGGTTAGTTTATGACGAAGCTGCAGTGGCTAGGTTTGCGACAGCAGACTATTCGGTATATGAAGAATTGCAGACAGCAGAAAATCAGACAGAAGCTTATGAAGCTTTTTTCAGTAAGCTGGTAGTTGAATATAAAAGAAACATCGAGGATGATAACGAAATCTTCCCTGTATATAATATGGGAGAACGTCTGAGTGAAATCAGCAGAGAGGAATCGGAGAGTTCGTTTTCAGGAAAAACAGCCGTCGTAGTCGGCACCGATGGACTCCACTATATTTCCTACTATTATGACCTTTCAAGCGAACAGGGAGATGCACCGTTCTTTGATGGGAATAAATATATTCTGCTGATCAATAAGGAACCTGTTGTTGAACCGCCGGTACATACCCATACTCCGGGGGACTGGGTAACGGAGAAGGAAGCTACCGAAAGTGAAGAAGGAAGCCGTGTGCAGAAGTGTACGGAATGCGGAGAAATCATAAACAGAGAGAGTATACCAAAGCTTACTCCGGTACATACCCATACTCCGGGGGACTGGGTAACGGAGAAGGAAGCTACCGGAAGTGAAGAGGGAAGTCTTGTGCAGAAATGTACGGGCTGCGGTGAAATCTTGAATAGAAAGAGTATTCCGAAGTTCACAGTGACATTGAATGTAAAGTCCATTCCTTTACAGGTGAAAAAATCCACGACAGCGGTGAAAGCAACTGTTATGGAAGGCGATGCCGTTGCTTCCTGGAAATCCTCAAATACGAAGGTTGCCGCAGTAAGTAAGAGCGGAAAAATTACCGGAAAGAAAACAGGGACTGCAAAGATTACAGTGACAACCAAAAAAGGAGCGACAGCTTCTGTTAAGGTTACTGTACAAAAGGGAATTGTAAAAGCACAGAAGATAGCGGTAGATAAGAAGACGCTGACACTGAAGGTAAAGAAGAGCTATACGTTAAAAACTGTTCTGACGCCTGTTACTACAACAGAGAAGGTGACTTATACAACCAGTAATAAGAAGGCTGCAGTTGTTAGTAAGAAGGGAAAGATTACTGCTAAGAAGGCAGGGAAAGCAACGATTACCGTTAAATGCGGGAAGAAAAAAGTTGCTGTGAAGGTGACAGTGAAGAAATAGTGTAGTGGTGAACGTCCGTCAGAGAACGCGGCAGCCGCTTTCCCGGACATTCTTGTCCGGGAATTATTGTTTTATGAGAGAAATCCTAAGAGTATCTGATCTCCTGCACAAGTCACACACAAACCATCCCTGCCGCACATTCCGCCGGACTACGTTATCGGGAGTCTGCTGTCTGTGAGATGTGTTAATGCAGGCTGTCGGCATTCTTCAAAAAACAGCTCACCCACGTTGTAACAGTTCAGCCTTTCGGCTTCACTGTTACTGAATCCGTCCATTTAAAGTTGCCTACGGCAAGGGGCGGATTCACGCTCGGAAAAATCTACATATTCTTACGGGCTTTGCAGCAAGTGCAAAGTCCTACGCTGAACTGTTACCCCACGTTTGCTTTTTTATGTACCACTAGTGTACTGTACCGTTGATGTTTAACTAAATAAAACTGGCTATTTATGCCGT
>CAYWXJ010000146.1:0-5221 GCA_964462405.1 uncultured Eubacterium sp. | reverse complement strand
TCTCCGAATTTTAAAACATCACTTTCTACCATAAATTCAATAAATTCCTGCTTATAACTTTCCATATATTTATCTTCTCCTTATTTTAAGTACAGACAAGCATAGATATATCTAAGTATATCACCACCTCCATGGTTTTACAACTAACAAATCTAACGGTTTGAAAGAATTTGAAAGAATTTTTCAAATTTTTCAAACGTTCATCAGAGGTCGTAACACGTTACTCTTTTACATATGATATGCTAACTACGAAACAAACGTATTGTAAAATAAGGGTGTAACCCAATCGAAACGGTTACACCCTACATAAAGTAAAAAGCTATGAATAATATTATCTTACCGCACCAATTAATGCATTGATGTCTGTAATCTGCTGTTCTTCTAAATAATTCTGCATTCCAGCTACGATTTCTTCGGTCACTTTCGGATTGTGGAAATTCGCTGTTCCTACGGATACTGCCGTTGCTCCTGCAAGCATCATCTCAATCGCATCCTCTGCCGTTAAAATGCCGCCCATTCCGATAATTGGAAGCCCTACGGTCTGCGCCACCTGATAAACCATACGCACCGCAATCGGATGAATAGCAGGACCGGACATTCCGCCAGTCTTATTTGCCAATGCAAATTTACGTTTCTGAATGTCAATCTTCATACCTGTCAGGGTATTGATTAAGGAAAGCACATCTGCGCCGCCTGCTTCTGCAGCTCTTGCCATCTCTGTAATATCCGTTACATTAGGACTCAGCTTCATAATAACCGGCTGCTTTGCGTATTTTTTCACTTCTCTGGTAATCGCTTCTACGCTCTTAGGATCCTGTCCAAAGGCGATGCCGCCTTCCTTGACATTCGGACAGGAAATGTTGATTTCCAGCATATCGACAGGTTCTTCCGCAAGGCGTTCTACTACCTCACAATAATCTGAAGTACTCTTTCCGCAGACATTGACAATAATCTTAGTATCATATTTCTTCAAAAAAGGAATATCCCGCTCAATAAATAAGTCAATTCCGGGATTCTGCAGTCCAATGGCATTTAACATACCGCCATAGACTTCCGCTACTCTCGGTGTCGGATTGCCTTCCCATGGGATATTAGCAACCCCTTTTGTCACGACTGCTCCTAGTTTATTCAAATCTACAAATTCGGAAAATTCTTCTCCCGAGCCAAATGTTCCGGATGCTGTCATAACAGGATTGTTCAGTGTGACTCCTGCTAAATTTACTTTCATATTCATTAGAAGTCCACCTCCTCTGCCCGAAAGACAGGGCCTTCTTTACAGATTCTTTTATTCTTTACATTAGTATGTGCATCCCTGTTATGGGATTTGCATACGCAGCCTAAACAAGCTCCGATTCCGCACGCCATCCGTTCTTCTAGGGAAACCCAGCACTCTATTCGATTCTTTGCCGCATATTCTTTCAACGCACGAAGCATCGGCAAAGGTCCGCAGGCATAGATAATATCTGCCTCTAACCCGTTTTCCCGTATGACATCTAAAACATTTCCTTCTGTTCCTGCACTTCCGTCTTCTGTGGCAATATAAACCTTTCCGTATTTCTGGAACTCTTCATACAAAAACAAATCATCCCGGAAGCCCAAGATAATCTGCTTTTCACAATCTAACTGCTTTGCTAATTCTAACATCGGCGGAATGCCGATTCCTCCGCCGATTAAAAATGCAGCTTTGTTCTTCTTCGGAAATCCGTTTCCTAATGGTCCTATGATGTCTAACTGCATACCCACATTCATTTTGGAAAATTCTTCTGTTCCCTTGCCTGCAATACGGTATACCAGACGAATGGCTTTATCCTTCTTATCGATTTCACAGATACTGATCGGCCGCGGCAAAAGCCTGCTGCCGTCCGCACAATATAAGGATACAAACTGTCCTGCCTTTGCTAAGCCTGCAATCTCTTCTGTGCGAAGCCACATATCATAAATCCCAAAGGAAATCTCTTCCTTGCGAATGATAATTGCTTTTTCTTTCTTTTTCTCTGACATGCTTCCTCTCCTATTTTGCTGCGTTCAATGCTCCGTCAATGTCTGCTATCATATCTTCTACCGCTGCTCTGGAGGCCTCTGCATAATTTTCACTGCCGAATTTTGCATATTTTTCCTGCTTATATGCTGCAATGATTCCTCTGGAAGAATTGACAACTGCACCTAATCCGTCTTCATTGAAGAAATGTACCAAATCGGCTCCCTTTCCTCCCTGTGCACCATAGCCCGGAACTAAGATAAAGCTCTTTGGCATCACCTTACGAAGTATCTTTCCCATCTCAGGATAGGTTGCTCCTACAACAGCACCTACATAGCTGTAAGTTTCACCCATGTGGCCTTCGCCCCACTCTGCAACTTTTTCGCCTACCCACTCATACAATGGTCTGCCGTCAATTAAGCGGTCCTGAAATTCTCCGCTGGAAGGATTCGAGGTCTTTACTAAAATAAAGATTCCTTTTTTCTCCTCTTTGCAGACATCGATAAAGGGCTTGATGCCGTCTGTTCCGAGATAAGGATTTACGGTTGCAAAATCTTCGTCAAACGCTGCATAAGTCCTGCTTCCTACGGTTACTTTTCCAAGATGTCCTGCGGCATAGGCTGCGGAAGTGGAACCAATATCTCCTCTTTTCACATCACCTATCACGATTAAATCTTTTTCATGACAGTAATCTACGGTTCTTTTGAAGGCTTTTAAACCTTCAATCCCAAACTGCTCATACATGGCGATCTGTGGTTTTACAGAAGGAATCAGATCATAGGTGGCGTCAATAATTCCTTTGTTGTACTGCCAGATAGCTTCTGCTGCACCTTCTAATGTCTCACCATATTCGGCAAAAGCATTTTTTAAAATATGCTCCGGAATATAGCTTAACATGGGGTCCAACCCTACACAGATGGGTGCATGGGTCTTTTTGATTTTATCGGCTAATTTCTGAATCATAATCTGTGTCCTCTCTTTTTGCTGTTCGCGCTATTTCGCACTGTATACCACTTCTCCGGCTACAATGGTCGTCATTACCTTTCCGGTCACTTCTCTGCCTTTAAACGGTGTATTTTTGGATTTGCCTGCAAATTCATCCGTGGAAATTGTATAGGTCTTTTCCGGGTCAAAAATCACAATATCTGCTATGGCACCTTCCTGTAAGCTTCCCTTGTCCAACCCGATAATCTTTGCCGGATTATAGCTTAATTTCTCTGCCATCTGCATCGGCGTCAAAATATCCTTTAACACCAGCTCGGAATAGGTAAGAGCTGCCGCAGTTTCAAGACCGACAATTCCAAAGGGTGCGTTCTTCATTGAATTTCCTTTTTCGATTTCAGTATGCGGTGCATGGTCTGTTGCAATAACATCAATAATGTCTTTTTTCAAGCCTTCCCGGATGGCTCTTACATCCTTCGGGGAACGAAGCGGGGGATTCATCTTGTAATTCGGATCATCCTCCGGTATGTCTTCATCAGACAATGTAAAATGATGCGGACATGCTTCGGCTGTTACCCTGACTCCGTTTTCCTTTGCATTCTCTACCATCCAAACGCTTTTTTCTGTGGAGCAGTGGCAAAGATGCAGATGCACTCCTACACTATTCGCCAACACAATATCTCTTGCGGTTATAATTTCTTCTACTTCATTTATAATGCCCGGAAGTCCTAACTCTTCTGCACGCTTCCCGGCGTTCATGACACCGCCCTGCACTAAATCCTTATCTTCACAGTGGGCAAATACCGGGATCTGCTCTTCTTTCGCTTTCTGCATAGCTTTGTAATATACAGCCGTATTCATAACAGACTTGCCGTCCTCGGAAATGGCAGGAATGCCTGCTTGTACCATTCCATGAATATCGGACAATTCTGCGCCCTGCTGCCCTTTGGTAACGGCTCCGATCTGAAGCACATTTACCGGAGCTAAATTCTTAGCTTTCTGGTGTACATAATTCACCACATCTGCATTATCAACTACCGGCTTGGTATTCGGCATTGCAAGGATCGTGGTAAATCCTCCTCTTGCCGCTGCTTTTGCACCGGTAGCTACTGTTTCCTTATGTTCAAATCCGGGGTCTCTCAAATGTACATGAAGGTCAATAAAGCCAGGCATTACAAAACAGCCCTTAGCATCTATGGTCTTGTCCGCTTTTTCTTTGATTGCTTTTTCGACTCCGGCAATTCTGCCGTCTTCAATCAGAACATCCGATACTGCATCTGTTTTTGTCGCAGGATTGATGACTCTGCCGTTCTTAATTAGTAATCTCATAATTGTTACCTCGCATATTTCTCATAATTAATGACATAGCATAGTAAACCAACTTTATTTTAACATAGATATAGGGGAGATTCTTATCCCGTCTTTCCTACAACTGCGTTTTTACAAATATATCATAAATCGCCGCAATCGCTGCCTCAAAATCACTATTTGCCACACCAATGATAATATTCAGCTCACTGGAGCCCTGATCAATCATTCTGACATTGACATTGGCGTGTGCTAATGCGGAGAAGATTCTTCCGGCGGTTCCTCTGGTGGAACGCATACCTCTGCCAACCACTGCGATCAGTGCAATATCTCCCTGCAAATCAATGGTATCCGGCTTAGCAAGGCGGTGAATGGCTGACAATACCTGCTGCTCCTTGCCTTCGAACTCTTCCTGATGCACAAATACCGTCATGGTATCAATACCGGATGGTACATGCTCAAAGGAAATACCGTTCTTCTCAAAGGCTTCTAATACCTTTCTGCCAAACCCTACTTCGGAATTCATCATGTCTTTGTCAATATTGACCGCTACAAAACCCTTCTTTCCGGCAATACCTGTGATGGTATATTTCGACTGATGACAGGTGCTTTCTACAATTAACGTACCCTCATCCTCCGGCGCATTGGTATTGCGGATATTAATTGGTATACCGGCTTTGCGGACCGGGAATACCGCATCCTCATGGAGAACGGTAGCCCCCATATAGGAAAGCTCGCGAAGCTCACGATAGGTAATGACCTTAATTACCTCCGGAGCCTTGATAATTCTTGGGTCTGCAATGAGGAAACCGGAGACATCCGTCCAGTTCTCATACACATCGGCTCCTGCTGCCTTTGCAACGATAGAACCGGTTATATCAGAGCCGCCTCTGGAAAAAGTCTGTACACTTCCGTTTTCTCTTGCTCCGTAGAAGCCCGGAATGACGGCATGTTCACTTTTTTCCAAACGGGCGGATAATACTTTGTTGGTCT
>CAYWXJ010000145.1:0-5255 GCA_964462405.1 uncultured Eubacterium sp. | reverse complement strand
GCAGAAGTGGATTTAATTCCAAGAGTACATGGCTCTGCAATGTTTACAAGAGGACAGACACAGATTTGTGACGTGGTGACCTTAGCTCCATTGTCCGAGATTCAAAAAGTAGACGGATTGGATGAAAATGTAACAGCGAAGCGTTATATGCATCACTATAACTTCCCGTCTTATTCAGTAGGTGAGACAAAGCCGTCGAGGGGACCGGGACGAAGAGAGATCGGACATGGCGCATTAGCTGAACGGGCATTGATGCCGGTACTTCCGACAGAAGAAGAATTTCCATATGCAATTCGTGCCGTATCTGAAACCTTCGAGTCTAATGGTTCGACCTCCATGGCATCTACGTGTGCTTCCTGTATGTCCTTGATGGCTGCTGGTGTTCCAATCAAAGCGATGGTGGCAGGAATTTCCTGCGGACTTGTAACAGGAGATACCGATGATGATTATATTGTACTTACCGATATTCAGGGATTAGAAGATTTCTTCGGAGATATGGATTTTAAGGTGACCGGAACGAAGAAAGGTATTACAGCAATTCAGATGGATATTAAGATTCATGGATTGACAAGACCAATCGTAGAGGAAGCCATTGCTAGAACCAGAGAAGCAAGATTTTTCATTATGGATGAGTGTATGTCAAAAGCGATTTCTGAACCGAGAAAGGAAATCAGCAAATACGCTCCGAAGATTGTTCAGATTCAGATTGATCCGGCTAAGATTGGTGATGTAGTAGGTCAGAGAGGTAAGACAATCAACGAGATCATTGAACGTACCGGTGTCAAGATTGATATTGCGGATGATGGTGCAGTATCCGTATGCGGAACAGATGTTAAGGCTATGGATGAGGCTGTGGAGATGATCAGAATCATTACAACAGACTTTGAGGAAGGACAGATTTTCAAAGGTAAGGTTATCAGTATTAAAGAGTTTGGAGCATTTGTGGAATTTGCTCCGGGAAAAGAGGGAATGATTCATATTTCTAAGATTTCCAAAGAGAGAATTAACCGTGTAGAAGATGTTCTGACACTTGGTGATAAGGTTACTGTTGTGTGTCTTGGAAAAGATAAGATGGGACGTATCAGCTTTTCAATGAAAGATGTTCCGGGTAAAACAGAATAAATAGGATAACAGGCGGCAGTATACGGTAAGAACGTATACTGCCGCTTTGGAACTCCTGAGAATTCCTCGCATAAACTAAAAGAAAAGGCATTTTATGCGATGGATCAGGTTCGGAATAAGTTAAGAGCAGATTATGCACATAGAAAAGGAATTACCGGACGTGGAATAACGGTTGCTGTTATGGATACAGGTATCGTTGTACATCCGGATTTTGACACTCGTATTTTAAAATTTACGGATTTTACACAGGGAAGAAACCGGGTATATGATGACAATGGACACGGCTGTCATGTAGCAGGAATTATTGCAGGCAGCGGAAAAATGAGTCATGGGATTTATATGGGAATGGCGCCGGAATGTAATCTTTTTGTAATGAAGGTACTAGATCGGAAGGGAAATGGGAATACTCATCAGGTATTAAAGGCGATTGATTTTGTAATTGAGAATTGTGAAAAATATAACATTCGGATACTGAATATATCTGTCGGAATGCTGCCGACGGCAGACGAAGAAGAGAAAAAGAATCTTATGCAGGCGGTAGAAAAAGCATGGAATCATGGAATTGTGGTGGTAGCAGCCGCCGGAAATAACGGACCGGGAAAAAACAGTGTAACTGTTCCGGGACAATGCAAAAGTATTATCACAGTAGGAAGCATTGATGATTATGTAAAGCCAAAAAAAGGATTAGAAAATGGTTACAGTGGGAGAGGTCCAACAGAATGTTGTGTGGTAAAGCCTGAAATATTAGCACCGGGAACTTCCGTAAAGAGCTGTTCTGCACGGGGAAATGGCTATGAGACCAAAAGCGGAACGTCAATGTCAGCTCCGGTAATATCGGGTGCGTTGGCACTGCTTTTGCAAAAATATCCCAGTCTGACTCCGGCAGAAGTGAAACTGCGTTTGTATGAACGGGCGGTAAAATTAGAGGAAGCCGGAAAGCGTAAGTCCTGGGGAGTTGTTTATTTAAATAGACTATTATAAGAAAAAATATTCCAAGGGGGAAAAGAAGATGAGGCAAATCAAGAAAATCACCAGTATTTTATTTAATCGTCTTTTCATCGTGGCATTGGCCATTATTCTGCAGTTCGGCTGGCTTTTTCTTACATTGTACCGCTTCAGTATCAGCTACACCTTTGTGAATATAATCATTCGTATTCTGGCAGTGATTGTGGTTCTGAAAGTCATCAATAACTGGACGAATCCCTATTATAAGCTTGCATGGACATTTATTATCCTGCTGTTTCCTCTTTTTGGCATCTGTCTTTATATTACATTCGGAAGATCGGAACTGACGAAAAGAACACAGGAACGTATGGATACCGTCCATAGAGAAATTACAAATTGTCTGAAAACAGATTCCGTAGCAATCAGAGAACTTGTAGCAACAGACCCGGGAGTTGCACAGCAGTCAAAGTATATCCATAACTGGGCACAGTTCCCGTTATATCGCAATTCCAGAACAAAATATTATGCCTGCGGAGAAGATATGTTCGTGGATATGTTAGGGGCAATGGAGCGGGCAAAGGATTTTATTTTTCTGGAATATTTTATTATCGAAGATGGAAAAATGCTGGAAGCTGTGTTAGATGTTCTTAAGCGTAAAGTAAAGGAAGGGGTACAGGTCCGGCTGATCTATGATGATGTCGGCTCCATCAAGACACTTCCGGCACATTTTAAGCAACGGTTAATGGAAATGGGGGTTGAATGTGCGGCGTTTAACCCATTCCGTCCGATATTATCAATTATTTTAAATAACAGAGATCATCGGAAAATTTTAGTCGTAGACGGGCAGGTCGGGTTTACCGGCGGAATTAATATAGCAGATGAATATATCAATGAAAAAAAGCGGTTCGGATATTGGAAGGATACCGGTTTAGAAATTAAAGGGGAGGCTGTCTGGAGCCTTACAACCATGTTTTTGGAAATGTGGAATTATATTAATCAGTATTCAGAGGATTATTACAGGTATCTTCCGGAAATTTACAACAAAAAAATCAATCCTTCAGATGGATATGTACAGCCTTATGGAGATTCTCCGTTAGACCATGAGTATGTAGGCGAAAATGTATATTTAAATATTATCAATCATGCAAAGCGATACGTTTATATCTATACACCATATCTGATTGTGGATAATGAAATGACAGTTGCACTGCAAAACGCCGCAAAATGCGGCGTAGATGTAAGGATTGTAACACCGGGAATACCGGATAAAAAGCTGGTATTTCTGCTGACACAATCCTATTATGAACAGTTAATACAGAATGGAGTAAAAATTTATCAATATACGCCGGGATTTCTCCATGGTAAATGCTTCGTCTGCGATGACAAAATTGCTACGGTGGGAACCATCAACTTAGATTACAGAAGTCTGTATCTTCATTTTGAATGCGGAGTGTTTATGTATTGCTCTCAGGCAGTCATGCAGTTGAAACAGGATGCGCTGGTTACCATTGCAAAATCAAGAGAGATCACATTGGAATTTTGCAAAAACAGAAATATTTTTATTAAAATTCTGCAAAGCATTTTAAGATTGTTTGCCCCTCTCTTATAGATCAGGAAAAATAAAATAAAAGCACTTTTTGCATATAATCAGAAAATACGGCTTTGACAATATCGGCGTCTGCAATAATATCTATGGAGCCAAGTTCCTTTTCTCCTAAATGGTAAACGGCTTCGCCGATTTTCTCACCTTTTTTTATGGGTGCTGTTACAAATTCCGGAAGGGAGAGATTTTTTTCTATGGAATTTAAATCTGCACCATCAGCGGAGAGATACTGAAACCGGTTTTTAAAACGAATGGGAAGCGTGTCAGAGGTTCCTTTTTTTACCGGAATGCAGGGAAGCTTCTCTTGATTTTCGTCCGTATAGATTCGGCATTTAGAAAAACCGTAGTTCAGCAGGGCAGAAGCGTCATTGAAACGGTCATTGGGATTTTCGGCCCCCATTATGACGGCAATCAGTTCCATTCCGTCTTTTTCGGCAGTGGCAGATACACAGAACTTTGCAAGGCTGGTAGAACCTGTTTTTAATCCGGTGGCATATTCGTACTGACGGATAAGTTTGTTGGTATTTGTCAGTCCAAATTCTTTGGAGCCTTTAGCAGTAACGTGTGTTATCGTATCCATCCAGATGGTACAGTAATCATGAATCTGCGGATGGTGGATGGTAAGTTCACGGGACATGAGTGCAATATCATAGGCACTTGTCAGGTGATTATCCGTATCTAAGCCGCAACAGTTGACAAAGGTGGTATCTTTCATGCCAAGGGATTTTGCTTTTTCATTCATTTCGGCAACAAAGGCTTCTTCGCTGCCGCTTACAAACTCTGCCATGGCAACGGAAGCATCATTAGCACTTGCAATGCTGATACATTTTATCATGGTTTCTACATCCTGAGTTTCACCCACTTCTAAAAATACCTGTGAACCGCCCATGCTCGCAGCATGTTCCGAAACAGTGACCGTATCGGTCAGTTTAATATTTCCTTTTTCAAGGGCTTCGAAAATCAGAATCAGGGTCATGATTTTAGTGACGCTGGCAGGCGGGCGGCGGGTGTGAGAATCTTTTTCGTAGATAATGGTTCCGGTGGAGGCTTCCATTAATACGGCACTTGGAGCTGTAATGGATATTTCACCGGAAGCAGCAGATTCTGCAGTTGGCATATCCTGTGTCATAAGGATGGAAGGCGGCAGCAGTGTGAAACTGAGCAGAAGTTGAAGGCTAAGGATTACAGATAAGAAGGATTGCATGTAAAACCTCCGTAATTCATTACAAATATCTATTATAATGTAATTGACTTTTAGAAAATTTATGACCGAAACTTGAAATTTGAGTAAAAATAAATTAGAATAGAATGCGTACGTCTAAAATGGAAAAGAATGGATAGAGTATGGAATTAACGGTAAAATTAGATGCTTTTGAGGGACCGCTGGATTTGCTCCTTCATTTGTTAGAGAAGAATAAAGTGAATATTTATGATATTCCGATTGTGGAGATCACAGATCAGTACATGGAATATATCGGCCAGATGGAGACAGAGAGTCTGGACATCATGAGTGAATTTCTTGTCATGGCAGCCACTCTTCTGGATATCAAGTCGCGCATGCTGCTTCCGCCGGAGGTGACGGAAG
>CAYWXJ010000144.1:0-5349 GCA_964462405.1 uncultured Eubacterium sp. | reverse complement strand
CTACTCCGGTAGAGATCCTTGGATTGAGCGGTGTTCCAAACGCAGGAGAAGTATTCGTATCTACCGATACCGAGAAAGAAGCAAGAAGCTTCGCAGAAACCTTCATCTCTGAAGGCAAAGAAAGACTGTTAGAGGAAACCAAGGCAAAGATGTCCTTAGACGATTTGTTCAGCCAGATTCAGTCCGGAAATGTCAAGGAGCTTGATCTGATCGTAAAAGCAGATGTACAGGGTTCCGTAGAAGCGGTAAAACAGAGCTTAGAGAAGTTATCAAACGAAGAAGTTATTGTTAAGACCATTCATGGTGGTGTGGGTGCTATCAATGAATCTGACGTTATCTTAGCATCTGCTTCCAATGCAATTATCATCGGATTTAATGTCCGCCCGGACGCAACTGCAAAAGCAACAGCAGAGCGTGAAGGTGTGGATATAAGACTTTATAAGGTGATCTACAATGCAATCGAGGATGTAGAAGCCGCTATGAAGGGCATGTTAGATCCGATCTTTGAAGAGAAGGTATTAGGTCATGCAGAAGTACGTCAGATATTTAAGGCTTCCGGTGTCGGCAGCATTGCAGGTTCCTATGTCTTAGACGGTGTTTTTGAGCGGGGCTGTAAAGTGCGTGTTACCCGTGAGGGAACCCAGATCTTTGAAGGTAACTTAGCTTCCTTAAAACGGTTCAAGGATGATGTAAAAGAAGTAAAAGCCGGATATGAATGTGGTCTTGTTATGGATGGATTTAATGATATTCAGGAATTTGACCAGATTGAAGCATATAAGATGGTAGAAGTTCCAAGATAAGAATGGAGCGAATATAAAATGAGAAAAAACAGTATAAAAAATACCAGAATCAACGGAGAGGTAATGCGTGAACTAAGCAACATCATCCGCGGTGAAATCAAGGACCCGCGGATCAATCCGCTTACCAGTGTGGTTGCGGTAGAGGTTGCCCCGGACTTAAAAACCTGCAAAGCTTATATCAGTGTATTAGGGGATGAGGCTTCTCAGGCTGATACCTTGAAAGGATTAAAGAGTGCAGAAGGATATATCCGTATGAAGCTTGCCAAAAGCATTAATTTACGGAACACACCGGAAATCCGCTTTATTTTAGACCAGTCCATTGAGTATGGTGTCAACATGTCAAAAATAATTGACGAAGTAAATCGGCAGGATGCTAAGCATCATGAGGAAGATGCTGTATCAAAAGAAGATGATACAGAAGATGAGGAATAGAACATGAAAGATTTCGCAGCTTTCCTTTCAGGAGTAAAAACAGTCGCCATCGCAGGTCATGTAAGACCGGATGGAGACTGTGCGGGTTCTTGTCTGGCAACCTACAACTATATAAAATATAATTATCCGGAAATTGAAGTTACGCTTTATTTAGAGCCGATTCCGAATATATTTAAGTTTTTAGCCAGGGCAGATGAAATCATACATTCCTGCGAGGAAGATAAAGTATATGATTTGTTCATTGCACAGGACTGCGGTGATACAAAAAGACTTGGAAATGCAGCAAAGTATTTTGAAACAGCAAAGAAAACGATATGCGTAGACCATCATATTAGTAACGACAGCTTTGCAGATGAAAACTATATTTTTCCGGATGCAAGCTCTACATCAGAGCTGGTGTTTGAATTAATCGGAGAAGAAAAGATTACCAAAGAAATTGCAGAATGTATTTATGTAGGTATGGTACATGACACCGGTGTCTTTCAGTACTCCTGTACATCGGCAAAAACCATGGAGATAGCCGGAAAGCTTATGGAAATGGGAATTGACTTTTCTAAAATTGTGGATGATACATTTTATACGAAGACCTTTGAACAAAATAAGATATTAGGAAAAGCGTTGCTCAAAAGTGAGCTTCATTCCAATGGGAAAATCATTACCAGTGTCATTACAACGGAAGAGATGAAGCAGTATCATGTATTGCCGAAGCATTTAGACGGTATTGTAAATCAGCTTCGTGTGACAAAGGATGTAGAAGTGGCAGTATTTTTATATGAAAATGAAGATGGCACATATAAAGTCAGTACCCGTTCGAATGGACTTGTAAATGTGGCAGAATTAGCAGTGGCATTCGGCGGCGGCGGTCATAACAGGGCAGCCGGATTTTCCATGGAGGATACACCGGATGCAATCATTGCAAAAGTTGTTGCAGAAATTGAAAAACAGCTTTAAGACAGAGGCAGATCATGGACGGAATTATTAACGTATACAAAGAAGCGGGCTTTACCTCCTTTGATGTAGTGGCAAAGCTCCGTGGTATTTTAAAGCAGAAAAAAATCGGTCATACAGGTACTTTAGACCCGGATGCGGAGGGTGTGCTTCCTGTTTGTATCGGAAAGGCGACGAAAGTATGCGAATATCTGACAGAAAAAGATAAAATATATCAGACAGTACTTCATCTGGGAATTACTACAGATACGCAGGATATATCAGGCGTTGTCTTAAGGGAGCAGACACCGGTCATTCCGGAAGAAAAGCTACTGAAAATCATACAGGGCTTTACCGGAAAGCAAAAACAGATACCTCCGATGTATTCCGCATTAAAAGTCAATGGTCTAAAGCTGTGTGACTTAGCAAGAAAAGGCATTGAGGTCGAGCGAAAAGCCAGAGAGATCGAAATTTTTTCCATAAAGGTTATTTCAGTGGAAATGCCCTTTGTAACGATGGAAGTACATTGTTCAAAAGGAACCTATATCCGCACCTTATGCCAGGATATAGGTGAGAAGGCAGGTTGCGGCGGATGTATGGAAAAGCTGCTTCGGACAAGAACGGCAGGTTTTTCTGTTCAAAATGCGTATCGTCTGAGTGAAATAGAAGAAATCGTCAAAGGAACGGAAGCAAAAGGAAGAGAACTGAAAGATGTTGTAATGCCGGTAGATGCTGTGTTAAAGGATTATCCGGAAGTAATTGCCGTGAAGGGAACGGAAAAGCTGCTGCAAAATGGGAACCGGCTTCCGGCAGTAAAGACTATGCAGAATTTGGAGTATGTACCCGGTTTATACAGGGTATATGATGCTGCAGGCAGGTTTATCGGATTGTTTCAATATGATTCGTCACGAAAAGATTTTAAGCCGGAAAAGATGTTTTTATAAAAGTGACAGATTAGGAAGATGAATATGGAATATATCAAAGATACAACAGATTTTTATATTTCGGAAGAAACAGTAATCTCTTTGGGTAAGTTTGACGGTATTCACAGAGGCCATGAGCGTTTGATGGAATATTTAGCAGACAGAAAAAAATCAGGATTAAAAACAGTTATTTTTACCTTTGATATTCCGCCTAAAAAAAAGATGGGGCATCAGGAGCTTGGTAAGGTGCTTACTACTAATGAAGAAAAAATGCGGCTGTTTGAACAGCATGGCATCGACTATCTGATAGAGTGTCCCTTTACACAGGAAATCATGCATATGGAGCCGGAGGATTTTGTGGATTGGATCGTTAAGAATCTTCATCTAAAAAGCCTTGTTGTCGGAACAGATTTTCATTTTGGACATAATAGAAGAGGAGATTATCTTCTTTTACAGAAATTATCGGCTGTCTATGGCTATGAGTTAGAAGTTGTGGAGAAGGTACAGGAAGACGGCAGGGACATCAGTAGTACATTTATCCGGGAAGAAATCTTAGCAGGACAGATCGAAAAAGCGAACGGATTGTTAGGCTATTCCTATTTTGTACAGGGAATTGTTGTACATGGAAATGAAATCGGGCGAACCTTAAATGCTCCGACTGCAAATCTGCTTCCGCCGGAGGAAAAACTTCTGCCGCCGTTTGGAGTATATGTAACAAAGACAAGCATAGATAACAGAACATATGGCGGAATTACAAATGTAGGCTGCAAACCTACAATAAAGGGAGAAAATCCGGTGGGAATTGAAACGTATTTGTTTGATTTTGCAGAGCAGATTTATGACAAAGAGATAAAAGTGGAATTTTTATCATCCGTAAGACCGGAAATGAAGTTTTCTTCTCTGGAAGAATTAAAACAGCAGATGCAAAAGGATATTGCATACGGAAAGAAATATTACGCAAATGTTACAAAAATATGTTGACATTGTAACGTACTCTTGCTATACTTCTAACAGTGAATTGATTACTGTAGGGAGAAGGAAGTCTTAGGAGGAATTTATGAAATTCGGAAATAAGAGATTAATTAGTTTGATAGCAGTGGGAACAGTTATGATGACAATGCCGATTGGAACAGAAGCAGCAACATCAGGCATCAGTGCCGGAGTTTCTAAGATAATTGCGGCAAATATGGAAAATGATACAACGGTCAACGCCGGGGTTTCATCTGCTTTGGCAGCCTGTATTGATGTGTCTACGGCAAAAGCTACCATATCAGCAGGTGAAGATACAACGACAACCTCTGGTCAGCAGGAAACCATATGCGGCTATACTAATCTTGGTATTGCAAAAGTAGAGGGAAATTTAAATATACGGGAAGGAGCCGGTGAGGATGCAGAGCTTGTAGGTAAAATGCCAGGTGATGCCGGCTGTGAAATATTAGGAACAGAAGGGGAATGGACACAGATTCAGTCCGGAGAAGTTACCGGTTATGTGAAGAGCGAGTTCTTAATTACCGGTGAGGAAGCAAAAGCTTATGCACAGGAAGTTATGTCTACCATAGCAACCTGTACAACACAGACGCTTCGAGTAAGACAGGAGCCGAATACAGAGAGTGAGATATTAGCACTTATGCCGGAAGGTGAAGAGGTAGAAGTGTTGGAGAATCAGGGAGATTGGCTGAAGGTTTTAGTCGATAGTGAAGAGGGCTATGTCAGTGCAGACTATGTATCTGTATCTGATGAATTGACCAAGGCGATGACTATGACAGAAGTGAAATATGGTCAGGGTGTTTCAGATGTAAAGGTAGATTTAGTGTCTTATGCATGTCAGTTTGTGGGCAATCCTTATGTATGGGGCGGCACCAGCCTGACAAACGGAGCAGATTGTTCCGGATTTACATTATCCATTTTTGCAAAATATGGTATTTACCTGCCGCATTCTTCAGCAGCACAGGCAAATTGCGGAACCAGAATCAGTGCCAGTGAAGCACAGCCAGGAGATTTGTTCTTCTACGGAAGCGGAAGCAGAATCAGCCATGTTGCAATTTATATTGGCAATGGACAGATTGTACACGCAAGTTCAGCGAGAACTGGTATTAAGATTTCCAATGCTTATTATCGATCGCCGATTTGCGTAGTTCGGTTGTTGAACTGATAGGATAGAGATAGAAGAGCGGCTGCACTTAAGTAAAAGAACTTGAGAGCAGTCGTATTTTAGTAACAGTTCAGCCATGAAATAATGCAAATATCACAAAACGAACAAACGCCTT